>CAJFPI010000176.1 GCA_904398675.1 uncultured Oscillospiraceae bacterium | reverse complement strand
GCTGTAGAGCGGGAGGACATGAACCGCATCGCCATCTATCACAGCGACACTGACTATGAGCAGGAGATGGCGCGGGCCTTCCTGCGGGGGGTGTCGGGGACAGATACCGAGGTGGTGGACGTCGTGACCACCACCCCTCTTGAGACGGAACTGGAAACCATGCTGGAGCGGTGGGAGACCCTGGGGGTGGACACGGTGTTTGTCAGCCAGTACTACGGGGAGGATGCGTTCGACGTCCTTCGCCGGATCCGCACCGCCAACCCTGACATGAACATCCTGGGCGATTTTTCCTTTGATTACACAGACTATCTGCTGGCTGATATTGCTGTCAGCAACGATATTTACATTGCGACGCCCATCCCGCTGGAGTCCAGCGCGGAGGTGGACGATTTCTACCAGCGCTATCGTGAGACATATGGAGCGGAACCCACCCAGTGGGCGGTGCAGCTTTATGACTCTGTGCGGATGGTGGCGGATACCGCCGTCCGGATCGGCAGCACGGATCCGGCAGACATCGCCCAGGCGCTTCATGACGAGGAGGGCTACGACGGTGTGGGCGGCACCATTGCCTTTGACGCCGAGGGACGGCTGACAGGCAGGTCCCCGCGGATCATGGTATCGGACAACGGAATGTTTCACTTTGTAGAGGAGTAAGCGCTATGGATTCTGATCGTATCTTTACCCGCGCGCCCGCAGAGGGGGACCGGCCGGCGGTGTTTCGGCGGCCCAAGGCGGCCCCGCCGGTGACTTGGCTTGCAGCAATCATTGTGCTGATCGCGGCTGCCGGGGCGCTGGCCTGGTGCTTTGCCGGGACGCTGGTGCGCAGTGTGCAGATCACCGGCGTGGTGTTTCCCCAATACGGCATTGAGCAGGTGACCAGTGAGAGAACGGGGCTGGTCTCCTATGTGCAGGTAGAGGTGGGGGATATGGTTCAGGCCGGCGATCTGATTGCCATTATACCCCAGGAGGAGCTGCTTCAGGAGATCCGGGACGCCCAGGCGGCCCAGGCCTCCGCCGAGGAGCTGGCGGCACTTTACAGCGACTATCAGGCGGCCTCCATGATTTACACGCCGGTGTCCGGGCGGGTGGTGGACCTTGTCTCGCCGGGCAGCAGGATCCAGCCGGGAGAGCTGGTGGCGGGCATCACCAGCTCCAATATCTCCTCCAACGAGGCGGAGATCCGGGCTTATGTGCCGTCCACGGTGGCCCAGTCCATCCAAAAGGGGATGGAGGTGCGCGTTTACCCCGGCACTGCCGGTACAGAGGAGTACGGCTATGTCCAGGGGCTGGTCAGCGATATCTCCGATTATCCCATTACAGAGACGGACATCAGCGATGCGCTGGGCCGGTTCTATACCAGCGAGCTGATTCCGGAAAACGAGAACATCGTGGAGATCCGCGTGACGCTGCTGGGAGGCGCTGAGGGGACTACCGGCGCCTGGTCCCGGGCGGAGGGAGGCAGCCTCGCCATAGAGACGGGGACGCTCTGCCGCATGGAGGTCATCACCAGCGAAACGACGCCCTGGGCGTATCTGCGGTCCTAGGAGGGAGGGAGCAGGGTGAAAAATCGTCGGGCCATGGGCCGGGTGGAGCTGATTTTGCAGGCCAGCCCTTCGGAAAACGGAGCGGCAGCGCTGGCGATGGTGCTGTCCTATTTTGGCGCGCCGGCATCTGTACGGGAGCTGATGGAACACCCCGTGGCCAGCGCCGCCGACCTTGTGGCGGCGGCCCAGAGGAGAGGAATCTGCGCCCAGGGATACCGGATGACATTTGACCAGCTCTGCCAGGCGCCCATGCCATTGGTTGCCCACTGGAAATTCCGGGCCTTTGTGGTGGTCACCGGCATTCGCGGCGGCAGGGTTTATGTCAACTCCCCGGAGGAGGGGCGTCTGGTGCTGAGCCGGCAGGACTTCGAGGCCGGGTTCACCGGCGCTGTTGTCTGCTTTGCCGGCGGGGAAACACCGGCGGATGGGGAAAATGCTCTGCCGGGAGAGAGGCTATTCCACAGGGGCCCCGCTGTGACGGCGCTGCTGGCAGCTGCGCAGGTGATGATTGCAGCGCTCTGCCTTGTGCTGGCGATTATCGCCCGCAGCGTGGCCGCCCAGCTGGCATCCCCACAGGCTGGGAACGGCCTCCCGCTGTGTCTGGGGCTGCTTGCGGCAGTGCTGCTGTCGGCGGCGGCGGCAGCACTGCAGGCAGGAGCGCTCTTCCGCTGCCGCCGCACCACTGCCAAGCGGGCGGAGACGGCCTTTCGGGATTTCCTGGAGGGAGAGTCCACTGCCTTCTTTGAAAAGACAAGCTGCTACCGGCTGGATGTGGCTGCACGGGGGTGCGGCGGCGTGCCCGCTGCGGAGGAGCAGACAGCCGCGTGTGCGCTCCAGCTGGCAGGCGGCGCAGTCTGCCTGGCCGTGGCGGTTATGCAGAATGCAGCTGCCGGCGCGGCAGCCGCCGTGGTGGCCGCGATTTTTGCGGCGGCCTGCTGCCGGAGGAGGGAGGCGCTGTACAGTGATGTGCAGCTGGCGGACCGCGGGCGTTTCCAGACGGCAGATACAGCGGCCGAGGACCTGGAGACGCTGGGAGAGAGCCGGCTGCGGGGAGAGATCCAGCGCCGGTTCCAGCGCTGGGCCGGCTTGGCTGGCGGCATGGAGCGCCCGGAGGGGATCGCACTGCTGCGGCAGCTGTGGCGGCTGGCGGCGGCGGTTCAGCTGCTGCTGGTGCTGCTGATCTGCCTGATGGAGATGATCGCGGGACGGGCCGGTACGGCTGACCTGACAGGATGCCTGGCGCTGACGGCCGGCGCAGCGGTATCCATGGGTGCGCTGCCCCAAATGCTGCAGGCCCAGATGGAAGGACGCTGGCTGAAGGAGTCCTCTGCCCGGACGATATCTGCCGGGGGAGAGGATGCGCCTGCCCCCAGCGGCCTGACAGCGGAGACATTGACGCTGCAGAATGTGTCTCTGCGGCGCAATGGCAGTGAGGAGACGGCGGCCAGGGGAATCACCTTTACCGTGCGCCAGGGGGAGATCCTGGTGGCTGCGGGAGAGCGTGAGGTCCGGGATGCGCTGGCGGTGGTGGCGGCAGGGCTGGAGAGGCCCCGTCAGGGGGATGTCTATCTGGGCCGGATGAATGCGGCCGCGCTCAGCCAGCGGGAGATCTGCGGGAATATCGTGCTCCTGGGGGGAGGTCTGCCCTTCCCCGGGGGGACCGTCCGGGAGAACATTGCGGCGGGTCTCCCGTGGATTACGGACTATGCGGTAATGGAGTCCGCCTCTGATGCCCTGCTGCATCAGAGCATTCTGCAGCGCAAAAGCGGCTATGACACACCGGTGGATACGCTTTCGAAAGGAGAGCAGATCCTGCTGGAGTTTGCGTGCGCCTTTGCCAGAGGGATGCCCTTCCTGATCTGCAACGGCCTGACAGGCTGGCTGGACGCGGATACGGAGGACCGCCTGATCCGCACGCTGCGCCGCCGGGGCGTAGGTGCGGTGCTGCTGACAGAGGACCTGGCGCTGCTGCGAAAAGGAGATCTGGCCTGCCGCATCCAGCAGGGTGAGATGACCCTGCGGGAGCGCGGCGAGCTGGTGGGCGAGGAGGTGCAGAGCCTTGCATAGCACGGTGGAGCGGCAGTCCGCTGCCTTCGGCGGCATCAGGCGGCTGCTGGCTTATTTTCATATGGATTTCAAGGGCTTTCCCCCACAGGTCCAGACGCTGGAGGAGGCTGTGGAGGTGCTCAATGAGGAGACCGGCCTGATCCTGGTCCCCGCAGAGCTGGAGGGCGACTGGTATCGTACTGCCGCCGGGCCGCTCCTGGTCCGGGATCAGGAGGGAATGGCGCAGGCTGTGCTGCCGGACTGGTGGGGGCGGTGCTATTTCCTGGATGAGGGTACGGGCCGCCGGGTCTACCTCAACGGAAATAACTGCGGCCGATTTGACGCCATGGCATATGCAGTGTATCGGGATTTCCCCGAGCACAAAATTTCACCCGCAGCGCTGATGGGGCGGCTCCTCCGGGGGCTGAGCCAGTATGAGGCGCTGCTGCTGGTGGTGTGGGCGCTTCTGGGCGCCGGGCTGTGGGTGCTGCTGGCGCAGATGGTGTACAGCGCGCTCTCCAATGCCGTGCTGGCGGCGGACCAGGCCGCCTTCTGGCGGATTGCTGCGGCAATGGGGGGGCTCTTTCTGCTGGAGGTGCTCCTGCTTTTCAGCGGGGGGCAGGTGGTCCGCCGGGCATCCCAGAAGGGGGCGCTGCAGGCGCTGATGGGTGTCGGTGCACGGCTGTATGCGGCCGGGCGGCCGGACAATGCCGGGGAGGAGGCCTTCCGCCTTGCCGGATTCCGTGATCGCGCGGAGCAGTGGGTGAGCTGGATGCTGACCACGGCGTGGGGCTTTGCGGCGGCTGTGGTGCTGGCCGCGGCGCTGGCGGGCAACTCCCCTACAGGCTTTGTCATGGCGGGCGTGATTGCCCTGGCGCTGTATGCAGGGAGTATGGTGCGCTGCCGCCGGGCGGCAGAAAGGCCGCCGGAGCCCTGCGGAGATGCTGCGCGGCGGGAATGGTTCCTGCGCCGGGCTGTGGACCGGCGCCTGGGCGTGGAGCGCCCCTTCCCGGCCGGAAATGAGGCGCGGCAGGAGGCCCCCATGTGGATCGGCTGGGCGGCAGAGATGGTTCTGGTGCTGCCGCTGATTTATTTTGCCGTAGAGTCGGGGCTTTCCCTGGCGCGCCTGGCGCAGGCGCTGCTGCTCTACCTGCCGGTGACGGCGCTGCCCTTGTGCGCGCTTTTGAGCGCGGGCCGGGCGGGCCGCGGGCTTTCCGAGCTGCTGGCGCTGCTGCCATCGGCGGTTAAGCAGCCAAAAGGAGAGGTCGACCTGCCGCCTATGGGCAGCATTTTTGAACTCAAGGATGTGTCGTTTGCCTATCCTGACCGGGAAACGCCTGTGTTACAGGGGGCGAATCTGCGGGTACATCCGGGGGAGATAGTTGGGATCCTGGGTAAAACGGGCGCCGGCAAGACAACCCTGGCCCGCCTGATGACCGGTATCCTGCAGCCCACAGGCGGAAATATTTACTACGGCGGCGTGGAGCTTGCCAGATATAACGGTGCCTCCCTCCGCAGGCGGATCGCCGGCCAAAACGGAGCGGATATTCTGCTGACAGATCGGGTGCCGGAGCAGCGTTCCAGCCGCGCCTGCGTGGTGTTTTCCACACGGCAGGAGGCATTGACCGGCTGTGACAGGGTGTTTTTCCTGTCCGGGGGCGTGCTGAACGAGTGGAAACAGGAATAGATGGGGTGGAGAGGCTGTGATTCAGACGAGTTTACACGCAGATATGCAGAAGGCCTGCTCCTGGGGGCCGGCGGAGTTTGAGAGCCGCCTGGCCAGGCGGTACGGGTTTCAGAAATTCCGCCTGGAGGACCGGGAGCTGGTGGACCGCTACAGCAGCGGCAGCATTTTCTTTGATCTTTCCTTTACCAATTTTTGGGCGTGGGACGAGGTATTTCACTATTATTACCGGCTGGTGGAAGATACGCTGGCGGTGATCTATCTTACGCTTGCGCACGAGCCGGCAGCCATTCTGATGCCGGGGCTTTCGCGGCGCATCGGCCCGGCTGTGCGCTTTCTGCGCGAGATTTTTGCCAGGGAGGGCTGCCCGCTCCAGGTGGACTACATACCGGAGGAATGGACGCCCCTTTTCCGTGAGCTGGATGTGCCGGCGGAGCTCTATTCTGACCGCGACTGGAGCGACTATGTCTATAACACTGCGGATTTTACGAATCTTGAGGGCGGAGAGAACAAGGGAAAGCGCCGGGAGCTGAAACGTTTCGCCAATATGGGGAACGTGGAGTTTCAGCCGCTGCAGGAGGGCAACTTTGACGCAGCCATGGAGGTCTTTCAAAAGTGGTGCGCATGGCATACCTGTGAGGCGTGCTATTACGGGTGTGAGCAGAAGGCGTTCGCCAGGATCCGGGAGCTGTGGAGCCTGCGGGAGTATTACGGCGGCGTAGTCTATCTGGACGGCGCGCCGGTGGCCTTCGCCCTGGGGGAGACGCTGGGGGGCTGCGCCTGCTATTCATTTCAAAAAAATACGGAAAATATCCGGGGACTGACGTACTACCTGAGTTACCACTGCGCCGTGTACCCCGGTCATCCGCCGCGGCTGAACTGGTGTGAGGATATGGGCCTGGAGGGCCTGCGGGAAAACAAGCTCCGCTACCGCCCCAGTGAAATCGTCAGCAAATACGCGGCGAAAATTCAAGTGTGAGCGGAAGAAAGGAGAAAAGGGTGTGAAGATATTCTGGAAGAAATACAGGCTGGCCCTGTGTGTCCTCCTGGCGGTAATCTGCGGCGCGGCAGGGCTGTACGGCCTGGAAGCGCTGCAGATGGATCCCCGCAGCAGCACGGTTTACATCGGCGATCCCACGGCTTTCCTCTACGGACAGGACGGGAGGAAATATGTGATCGCCGGGGGCAGCACCAGCATCCTGGTGCTCAATGGTGCGGACGAATATGTCAGCACCATTCCCGGCGGCCGGCAGACCCAGGGGTTTTACTATGCGCAGACGCTGGCGTCTGACGACCAGGGAAACCTCTATATCCATGACCGGCTGATTTCAGATAACGGCAAGGATGTGGCCACAGAGCGCATTGCCGTCTATGACAGCAGCGGCGCCTTTGTGGACTATCTGTATGAGCAGCCCCATGATCTGGACACCAATGGGGAAAATCGCAACCGGATCCAGGGCATGGCCTGGCTGGACGGCGCACTCTGCTTTGTCCGGGTGGATGGGGACAGCTTTTCCCTGTGCCGGCTGGATACGGAGACAGGAGAGGTGTCAGACCAGGCGGTCTACGCCTATCCGGAGGCGTACCGCTACTTGATGTACGCCGCGATTTCCAGCGACGGCAAGGTGTATTTCAGCGACAAAAACGGCTCCGTCTGGCAGGCGGCGGAGACGGGGGAACACATCTGCATCTATGACGCGGCAGCCAACGGCACAGAGGATTTCTACAGCATTGCCACGAACCTCGCCTGTGCTCCGGATGGCAGCGTCTACTTCAATGACGTGGGGCAGCGTGAGATCCGCCGGATCCTGCCGGACGGCACGGTGGAGACTGCGGTGGGCCGCGGGGAGCCGATGATGGAGGCGCCCGAGAGCTTCAACGAGTACCCGATCTACTCCTATATCGGCGTCACGCCGGAGGGCGGCCTGGCCACGATCTACTGTGAGTATTACTACGACGAGGCATACGGCGATTATGTCTATGACTACTGCATTTATGCAGAGGACGCCCAGGGCAGCGTGCTGCTGAACACTGCCGAGGTGAACAAGTCCTTCCCGATACAGGCTTGGGGGTGGGTGGCCGTCGGTGCCTTCGCAATTCTGGCGGTGCTGCTGCTGTGCGGGGTAGGATATGTGATCCGCGCCGGCTGGCTGAGCAGGATCAACGCCAAAAACCGGATTCAGCTGGCGGTTATTTTGGCGGCCATGATCAGTGCGGCGGCAGTGGCCGTTGTGCTCATCAACAATTTGAACCAGCGCTATGTGGAGGAGCGGGCCAGCAAGATGGCCAATATGGCCGTTCTGATGGCCCGGGACTTTGATCCGGAGGATATTCGCAGCCTTGACTCCCCGGAGGACTACGGCAGCGAGGCGTATCAGCGCATCGACGCATCGGTGAAGGAGATCCTGCTCAGTGAGCTCAACGATGACGGCGCCTACTGTACCCTGTACCGGGAGATGAACGGCATTGTCTGCATCATCTACTCCGACGAGGGGCTCAACAACGTGGCCTACCCCATGAGCGGCGTGTTCGAGGGGTCTGTGGAGGCGGAGATTTATGAGACGGGCGAGCTGCGGCAGGCGTCCGCCTTCTCCAGTGCAGAGGGACACTACGCCTTTACCCTGGCCCCTATCACGGATGAAGAGGGACAGGTGATCGGCCTGATCGAGGTGGGGGCGGACCTCTATGCCTTCACCGCAGCCAATGAGGCGCTGATCCGTGAGACGCTCCTGACCCTTCTGATGCTGCTTGTGACCTGCATCCTGCTGTTTTCTGAGGTCACAGTTTTTGTGGATGCGCTGCGTCGCAACCGGCGGGAGAGGAAACAGCGCCTGCTGCGGGATGTGGGCATCGTCCGCCCCATCGCCTTCCTGATCTTTTTTGCAGGCAACATGTCCACAGCCTTCCTGCCGGTGTACGGCATGCAGCTGTGGGATGCGTCCATGGGGATGCAGCAGGAGGTGGCCTCCGCCATTCCTCTGTCGGCAGAGGTGCTATTCACCGCCATCACTTCCCTTTTGGGCGGTTTCCTGGTGGACTGGATGGGAACCAAAAAGCAGATCGCCTGCGGCGGCGTGTTTGTTATGGCGGGGCTCGCCATGTGCGGCTTTGCTCCCAGCCTGTGGATCCTGATTGCCGGCAGCGTGGTTCTGGGCATCGGCGAGGGGCTGGTGCTGGTGGCGCTGAATACCTTTATCAGCAACTATGGCGAGGAGGAGCAGCGCAACAAGGGATTTTCCGGCTACAACGCCGCCTATCTCTCCGGCATGAACTGCGGCACCGTGGTGGGCTCCCTGGCTGCCGACCAGATCGGCTACCGGAACGTTTTCTATGTGGCTGCATTCATCATCCTCCTTTCTGTGGCGCTGGCCATCGCCTGCCTGCAGAAACAGACGCTGAGCGCAAAGGCGGAGAGCGAGGAAAGGGGAATGTCTACCATCCGTTTCCTGCTGCGCCCCCGGGTGTTTCTCTTCTTCCTCTTCATGCTGGCGCCGTATCTCATCTGTGCATCCTTCCTCAGCTATTTCTTCCCCATTTACGGCGAGGAAAACGGCTTGAGCACCTCCTTTGTGGCCCAGGCATTCCTGATTTCCGGTGTTATCGCCATCTACCTCGGCCCCACGCTGACCCGCCTGGTGGAGCAGCGGCTGGGCGCCCGGGGCGGGCTGATCCTGGCCACGGGGATCTATGTGGCGGCATTTGTGATCTTTGCGCTGAACCCCACCATCGGCACCTGTTTCTTTATCATCGCCCTGCTGGCGGTGGCGGACAGCTTTGGCCTCTCCATGCAGGCGGTGTACTTCAGCGCTCTGCCGGAGGTGCGGCTCTATGGCTCGGGCAAGGCCATGGGGATCAACAGCATGGTGGAGAGCATTGCCCAGACGGTGGGCCCCATGATCTTCGCGGCGGTGCTGCTGCTGGGTGTGGAGCGCGGCGTGCTGCTTCTGGCCGAGGGAGTGGGCGCGATGCTGCTGGTGTTTATCATTTCCGCTGTTCTGGATCGCAGAAAGGAGAAATCGCATGCCTGATTACACATTCCGCCTGGCCAGGGAGGAGGACCTCCCCAGGATGCACCATCTCTGGAGGACCGGCTTTGGCGATACCGAGGCGTTTATGGCCTGCTTTGAGCAGCGGATGTTCCATTCGGAATGGATGGAGCTGGCTCTGTGTCAGGATGAGCCGGCAGCCATGCTGACGCTGATTCCCTGCACGCTCCATTTGGCCTCCGGCGGCGTCTATCGCAGCGGGTTTTATTACGCCCTGACCACAGCCCCAGAGCACCGCGGGCAGGGGCTGGCTCCGGAGCTGTTGAAAAAAGCGGTGGAACACCGGGTGGGCAAGGGAATGGACTGCCTTTTGGGTGTTCCGGACAATGACAGCCTGTATCTCTACTATGACAAAGTGGCCCGCCTCAAGGAGGCATTTTATACCCGGATGGTGCATCCGACTGCGGAGGAGCTCACAGACTGCCGGCCGCTCCGCCTCCAGCCGGTGGATGCGGGGGAGTACTATGCCATCCGGGAGAGCTATCTTGGCGGAACCACTTATGTCAGCTGGGACCGTGAGGCGGTGGATTTCCAGGGAGAGATCTGCCGTCAGGGAGACGGAGGGCTGTACCGCCTGGAGGGCAGCAGGCCCGGCTGCGCCGCGGTCCAGTACACTGCAGACGGCGCGCTGCTGGTCAATGAGGTGCTGGCAGATGAGGAGGATCTTCCCGGCTGCCTGGCCGGTATCCTGGAAAGGATGCCCGCGGAGCGGAGCGAGTTCCGGATGCCCACCTGGATGGGGACGGCGCTGGGCGGGGAGATCCAGCACTTTGGCGTTATCACGCCCGGCGACCCCCAGAGCCGCATCACCGGGAAAAACGGATATATAGGTCTGGATCTGGCCTGACAGAGTGCCTCACCAGCCTTGAAACAGGAGAGGAGCCGCGCCCTGACGCAGGGCGCGGCTCCTCCTCCTGCTTGGGGGGATCCAGGCGCGCCGCATGCCGAAAAAGACGCCGGAGCCGCAGCAAATCAGCTGCGGCTCCGGCGGTTTCTGTTTTTTTGCAGGAACCGGACCCATTGGGAGCGCATCAGGATCGGGTGATATCCGCCTCGAAACGGTCGATTTTTTCAACCTTGCCGATCACAGACACGATATCCCCCTCCTGAAAGCAGTACTGCGCGGAAAAGTCCACATCGGTCTGATGGTTGCGCTCGATCGCGATGATATTGATGCCATAGGTCCGGCGCACATCGATCTCCTGAATGGTCTGCCCCACAAACCGTCCGCCGATCTGGATCCGGCGGATCTCCACGCCGTCATCCAGAGAGATGAAATCGATCAGATTCCCGGAGAGCAGGCGCTTTCCCATGTAGACAGCCATATCGGACTCCGGAAAGACCACCGAGGCGCCCAGCCGTTTCAGCACATCGCCGTGTTCAGTGCTGGTAGCCTTGGCAATCACATGGGGGATCCCCATTTTAATGACCAGCATGGTGGTGAGGATGCTCATGTCGATGGCCTCGCCGATGCAGATGGTCACCGTGCCGCAGTTTTGGATGCCGGTGGCCTCCAGCGTCTCCTGGTTGAGAGACTCTACCACAAAAGCATAGTCGGTATATTTCCGCACCGCCTTTACCGCCTGCTCGCTCTTGTCCACGGCGATAACCTCTTTCCCGGCTTCAGACAGGATCTTCACCAGCGCAGAGCCAAACCTGCCCAGCCCGATAACGCCAAAGGATGTAGACATATCTTTTTTCATAACACGCACCTAACCAATCGTAATAGATTCCTCTGTGTAGTGAGCGCCGGACTCCGGGCGGTTGATCCAGATGGACAGCAGGGTAAATGCGCCCAGACGGCCAATGAACATGGTAAAAATGATAATGAGCTTGCTGGCAACGCAGAGATCCGGCGTGATGCCGGTGGAGAGCCCCACTGTGCCGAAGGCCGAAACCACCTCAAAAAGCAGCTGGAGGAAGGTACAGCTGGGTTCCAGAACGCAGAGAAAGAATGTGCCGCAGAATACTACCAGCAGAGAAAGCAGCGCAATGACGGAAGCCTTGGACAGCGTCTCTGCCGGCAGCGTCCGGTGAAAAGCGCCGGGGCGCTGCTTGGTGAAAACGGAGCGGACCTCCTGCATCAGGGAGAAAAAGGTGGTGGTCTTGATGCCGCCGCCGGTGGATCCGGGGGAGGCGCCGATAAACATTAGAACCGTCAGCGTAAAAAGGCCGGCATTGGTAAGATCCCCGATGGGGTAGGTGGAAAAGCCGGCGGTACGGGCAGAGACGCTGTGGAAAAAGGCCCCCAGCCAGCTCATGTCCTCCGTTGCCTTCAGCAGCAGCGTCCCTGTGATCAGGAGGACCGCAGTGGTGGTGAGAACCACCTTGGTGTGCAGCGTCATCTTCCGGAAGGAGAAACGGCTGCGCCCCATGTCCAGCATGACGAGAAAGCCAATGCCGCCGAAGATAATGAGGCCGCAGGTGGTCAGGTTCAGCAGGACGTCGGTCTGATAGGGGATCAGGTTGCGCAGGCCGCCTAAGATGTCAAAGCCGGAGTTGTTGAAGGCGGCGATGGAGTGGAAAACGCTGATCCACAGGGCCCGCAGGGGCGGATAATCCTGGATAAACGAGAGAAAGCTCAGGACAGCTCCGGCCCCTTCGAAACAGAGCGTCAGCAGCAGCACAGACTTGACCAGACGGACCATGCCCTGAAAGGTGTCCACATTCAGCGCCTCTTTCACCAGCAGGCGCCCCTTGATGCTGACCCGCCGCCCGGCGGCAAGGATCAGCCCCACGCCCACGGATGTGACGCCCAGGCCGCCGATCTGGATCAGGGCCGCCACCACCGCCTGGCCAAAAACGGTGAAGTGGTCATAGACGTCGATAGCGATAAGCCCAGTGACGCACACGGCACTGGTGGAGGTAAACAGCGCATCAATGTACGCCACCTCCGCCCCCGGCTTAACGGAGATCGGCAGCATCAAAAGCCCGCTGCCGATCAGGATGACCGCCGCAAAGCCCAGGGTGATCAGCCGCCCGGGGGGCTGCTTTTTAAAGTAGGAAACAATAGTTGACATTTTTCGCAGAGCAGCTGCGCCGCAGCCCTCTGTCCTTCCCTTCCCTTCTCCCTCAGGAATTTTTCATAACGACGCTTTCCACAATATCCGCCACATGCTCACAGGCGTCCGCACACTTCTCCAGATACATGTAGATCTCCCGCCAGACAAGGATCTGGAGCGGATCGCCGCAGGTGGTGTGCAGGGTGCGCAGGCTGGTGATGAACAGCTCATCAGCCTCCTCCTCCATGGTATTAATGTGGACGATGCGGCCGTGGAGGGTCTTGGAGTGCTTGAACTGGGAAAACTCCTCCAGCATGCGCTTGGCCTCCTCGCAGCAGCGGATCACCACCTCCGCCAGTTTCAGCGCGTCGGGCCGGATCTGCTGGACGTTGTTGCAGTAGAGCCGCAGCAGCACGTCCTCGATCTTGTCGGTGACCTCGTCGATATTCTGGCTGAGCAGGAGGATGTCCTCCCGCTCGATGGGGGTGATGAAGGCCTTGGCCAGCACGTTGAGCAGCTCGTGTTTCTTCATGTCCGCCGCGTGCTCCACCCTGTGCATCTCGTCCAGCCGCTCCTTGATGTGCTGAGGATCAAACTCCTTCATGCACTGGTAGAGCAGGTGGGCCGCCTGGCAGGCACAGTCGATGCAGGCCGTGAAGTTGTCAAAATAAAAGGCGTCTTGCTTTCTTGCCATGCGATTTCTCCTTCCTGTGTCCGAGCACTCTCTTTATCTTCCGGGGAAATGGCGGCTTACAGCAGGGCCATAAAGAGCTTTGCCATGACAAAGCTGATGAGGCCGCAGCCGGGGAAGGTGAATACCCAGGTGAGCATCATGTCCTTGACCACGCCGAAGTTGATGGCGGACAGGCGCTTGACGGCGCCAACACCCATGATGGCGCTGGTTTTGGTGTGGGTGGTGGAGACCGGGATCCCAAAGAGTGTGGACAGCAGGAGGCACACGGCAGCGGAGAGATCTGCGGCAAAGCCCTGATATTTCTCCAGCTTGACCATGTCCATGCCCACGGATTTGATGATCTTTTCTCCGCCCACGCTGGTGCCAACGCCCATCACCACACTGCACAGCAGCATCAGCCACACCGGGATGACGGCCCCCTCCACGCTGCTCTGCCCATTGCAGAAGGCCACGCCCAGGAGCAGCACGCCGATGAATTTCTGCCCGTCCTGGGCGCCGTGCATAAAGCTCATGGCAGCGGCGCCGAAGATCTGGGCCCCCTGGAAAAAGCGGTTGGTCCGGCGCCGGTTCATCCCCGCGCAGAGGATGGTCAGCAGCTTGCAGATGACCCAGCCGACGGCAAAGCCCAGAATGAGGCTCATGAAGAGCCCGTAGATCACCTTGATCCACTCGTCCCCGTTCACGCCGTCCAGCCCGTTGTGGATGGCGATGGCCGCTCCGGTGAGACCGGCGATGAGGCTGTGGCTCTCGCTGGTGGGGATGCCGAAATAGGAGGCGGCTACGCTGTACACCACAATGGAAAACAGCGCCGCACACAGGGCGATGAGCGCCTCGTGGGTATTGCCGCCGAAGTCCACCATGGTGCTGATGGTGGAGGCCACAGAGGCGTTGATATGGGTCATGATCAAAACGCCCAGAAAGTTAAAGACAGCGCTGAGCAGAATGGCCTGGCGCGCGCCCATGCACCGGGTGGTGATGCAGGTTGCGATGGCATTTGGCGCGTCAGTCCACCCGTTGACGAAGATGACACCCAGCGTCAGCGCCACTGTGATCAGCAGCACGGGGCTTTCGGACATGGCATTTAAAAAATAGGAGAGAGAAACGTCCATATTTCACCTGCAAAATCAGTTTTCCCGGCGGGGAAAGGGGGGATGCCGTTTCTTCTGAAGGGGTGATATAAGGTTGACAAATCGTGTATAGCATAGCATCAAAGCGCGGCAGCCGTCAATAGCTTTCCCGAATTTCCCTGCTATCTTAAACGACCTTTTAACGCACCGCCACAACGGACGGAAAATCGGCGATTGCATCCTTGAAAGTGCGTGGTATAATAAGGAGAAATGACCACAGGGAGGATTCTATTTTTGAAACAGAGACAACATCGGACGCTCCTGCGCTTTTTGAAGGGCTATGGGCGGCAGAGCGTTCTGGCGCCGCTGTTCAAGCTGATGGAGGCGCTGTTTGACCTGCTTGTGCCGCTGGTGGTGGCGGAGATCATCGACGTGGGCATCGCCGGGGAGGACACGGGCTTTATCCTCCGCTGCTGCGCGCTGCTGCTGGCGCTGGGAGTGGTGGGCCTTCTCTGCTCCATCACGGCCCAGTGGTTTGCCGCCCAGGCGGCCATCGGCTGCGCCAGCGCCATGCGCCGGGAGCTGTTCCGGCACATCGGGACCCTGGACTTTGCCCAGATGGATACCATCGGGAGCAGCACCCTGATCACCCGGCTCACCAGCGACATCAACCAGGTGCAAAACGGGGTCAACATGTTCCTGCGCCTTTTCATGCGCTCGCCCTTCATCGTCTTCGGCAGCGTGGTCATGGCCTTCACCATCGACTGGAAAACGGCCCTGGTCTTTGCCGCGGCGGTGCCGGTTTTGAGCCTGATCGTCTTTGGACTCATGCGCCTGACGAACCCCCTCTACCGGGGGACCCAGAATCAGCTGGACCGGGTGCTGCGCCTGACGCGGGAGAACCTCACCGGCGTCCGGGTGGTCCGCGCCTTCGGCCGGGAGGCGGAGGAGGAGCGGCAGTTCCGCGAGGAAAACCAGCGCCTGACGGCCCTGCAGCTGCGGGTGGGGCGGCTTTCCGCCCTGCTCAACCCCATGACCTATGTGGTGGTGAACCTGGCGGCGGTGGCGGTGCTATATGTAGGCGGGCGGCAGGTGGAGGGGGGCGTCCTCCTCAGCGGCGACGTCTACGCCCTTACCAACTACATGGGCCAGATCCTGGTGGAGCTGGTCAAGCTGGCCAACACCATTGTCCTCACCTCCAAGGCCCTGGCCTGCGCCGGGCGTGTTCAGTCGGTGCTGGATGCGGCGCCGGAGATGGCCTTCCCTGCCCAGGAGGCGCGGCCGGAGGGGGTGGAGGCGGTGTCCTTTGAAAGGGTGGACCTCACCTATCCCGGCGCCGGCGGTGAGAGCCTGCAGGACATTACCTTTACCGTCCGGCGGGGGGAGACCTTCGGCATCATCGGCGGCACCGGCAGCGGCAAGACCAGCGTGGTGAACCTGATCCCCCGGTTTTACGACGCCACCGGCGGCCGGGTCCGCCTCTTCGGCCGGGCAGTGGCCGACTATCCCAAGGAGCAGCTCAGGACCCTGGTGGCGGTGGTGCCCCAGCGGGCCCAGCTCTTCACCGGCACCATCCGCTCCAACCTCCTCTGGGGCAATGGAGAGGCGGACGACGCCGCCCTCTGGGCGGCCCTGGAGACCGCCCAGGCAGCGGATTTTGTGCGGGAAAAGCCCCTTGGCCTGGAGGAGCCGGTGGAGCAGGGGGGGCGGAACTTCTCCGGCGGCCAGCGCCAGCGGCTGACCATCGCCCGGGCCCTGGTGCAGAAGCCGGCGGTGCTGATTCTGGACGACAGCGCCAGCGCCCTGGACTTTGCCACCGACGCGGCCCTGCGGAGGGCCCTGCGGGCCCTGGAGGGGGAGATGACGGTGGTGATCGTCAGCCAGCGCACCGCCAGCCTCCGCCATGCCGACCAGATCCTGGTGCTGGAGGACGGACGCCAGGCGGGCCTCGGCAGCCACCGGGAGCTGCTGGAGCGCTGTGAGGTGTACCGGGAGATCTATGAAAGCCAGTTCCAGAAAGGGGGCGCCGGGGCATGAAACAGACAAAGAAGATGCCCTCCCGCCCTGCGCTGCGGCGGCTTTTGGGCTATCTCCGGCCCTACCGGCTGCAGCTGGCGCTGAGCCTTGTGCTGGCGGCGGTGAGCGTGGGGACCCAGCTGGTGCTGCCCATCCTCACCGGCGACGCCATTGATGTGATGCTGGGAGCGGGACAGGTGGATTTTGCCGCCCTGGGGCGGATCCTGGGCGTGATGGCCGTCTCCATCGGCCTGACCGCGGCGGCCCAGTGGGGCATGAACGAGTGCAACAACCGCATGGCCTACTGCGTCAGCCGGGATCTTCGAAACGATGCCATTGAGAAGATCCAGGTGCTGCCGCTGAAGTATCTGGACCGGCACCCCGCCGGGGACCTGGTGAGCCGGGTCATCGCGGATGTGGACGTGCTGTCCGACGGGCTGCTGGTGGGCTTTACCCAGCTCTTCAGCGGCGTCCTCACCATCCTCGGCACCCTGGGGCTGATGCTGTATCTCAGCGTCCCCATCGCCCTGGTGGTGGCGGTGATTACCCCCCTGAGCATCCTCACCGCCGGCTTTATCGCCCACAAGAGCGAGAAATACTTCCGCCGGCAGAGCGAGATCCGGGGGGAGCAGACAGCCTTTGTCAACGAGCGGATCGAGGGACAGAAGGTGGTGCAGGCCTTCCGCCAGGAGGGGGCGAGCCAGGAAATCTTTGACGAGATCAACGGCCGCCTGCAGCACGCAAGCCTCCGGGCGGTGTTCTACAGCAGCATTACCAACCCCGTTACCCGCTTTGTCAACAGCCTGGCCTATGCCGCCGTGGCCCTGGCCGGGGCCATGTACGCCGTCCGGGGCGGGATCACGGTGGGAAACCTCGCCAGCTTTCTGGGCTACGCCAACCAGTATACCAAGCCCTTCAACGAGATCTCCGGCGTGGTGACGGAGCTGCAGAATGCCCTGACCTGCGCCGGGCGGGTCTTCGCCCTCCTGGACGAGGCGGAGCAGACCCCCGACGCCCCCGGCGCCCTGGACCTGGCGCCGGAGGAGGTGACCGGGGCGGTGGAGCTCAGGGACGTGGACTTCCGCTACGCGGCGGACCGGCCCCTCATTGAGGATCTGAACCTGTCGGTGCAGCCGGGGCAGCACGTCGCCATCGTGGGTCCCACCGGCTGCGGCAAGACCACCCTTATCAATCTTCTGATGCGTTTTTACGACGTGGACGGCGGCGCCATTTCCGTCAGCGGCCGCGAGATCCGGACCATCCGCCGCCGCGCCCTCCGCCGCAGCTACGGCATGGTCCTCCAGGACACCTGGCTCAAGTCCGGCACCATCCGGGAGAACATCGCCTATGGAAAGCCGGACGCCACGGAGGAGGAGATTGTCTCCGCCGCCAAGCGCTCCCACGCCCACAGCTTTATTATGCGCCTGCCGGCGGGATATGACACGGTGATCTCCGAGGACGGCGGCGGCCTGAGCCAGGGGCAGAAGCAGCTGCTGTGCATCGCCCGGGTGATGCTCTACCTGCCCCCCATGCTGATTTTGGACGAGGCTACCAGCTCCATCGACACCCGCACGGAGCTGAAGATCCAGGACGCCTTCGGCCGGATGATGGCAGGGCGCACCAGCTTTATCGTGGCCCACCGCCTGTCCACCATCCGCTCGGCGGACGTGATCCTGGTGATGCGGGACGGTCATATCGTGGAGCAGGGCAGCCACGAGGCGCTGATGGCCCGGGGCGGCTTTTACGCCCGGCTGTACAACAGCCAGTTTGACGGGGCGGAGGGGTGAGGCGCCGGACGGCAGGTTTTGCGCAATGGCCCCTTTTCAGATTTTCAGCGGCGGCAGGCAGCCGCCGCTTTTTTATAGGGCGCGGCAGAAGAAGATATAGCCCAGAGCTATTGTGGAAAATAGAAAATAGGCATTGGAAGATTTTGCAAGGAAGGCGTATACTATAACTGTATAATGCATAAAAACAAAAAACAGGATTGTATGGGGATAAATCCGGCGGGAACCCTGTGCCGCCGGAGGAGAGGAGCACGAGATGATTTATAAAAAATTTCAGGACCTGGAGTTGTCCGCGCTGGGGATGGGCTGTATGCGCCTGCCGGTGATGGACGGGGAAGACGGGCGCGTTGACGAGGCTGCGGCCATGGAGATGGTGGATTATGCCATGGCCCACGGCGTCAACTACTACGATACCGCCTGGGGCTATCACAACGGCACCTCTGAGCTGGTGCTGGGCCGTGCCCTGTCCCGGCACCCCCGGGAGAAGTTCTACATCGCTGATAAGTTCCCCGGCTATGACCTTGCCAATATGCCCAAGGTGAGGGAGATCTTTGAGGAGCAGCTGAAGAAGTGCCAGGTGGACCACTTTGACTTCTACCTGTTCCACAACGTCTGTGAGATGAATATCGACGCCTACCTGGACCCCCAGTACGGCATCTACGACTACCTGATGGAGCAGAAGAGAAACGGACGCATCCGCCATCTGGGGTTCTCCTGCCACGGCAAGCTCCCGGTGCTCAAGCGCTTTTTGGAGGCCTACGGCAAGGATATGGAGTTCTGCCAGCTGCAGCTCAACTATATCGACTGGACCTTCCAGAACGACAAGGAAAAGGTGGAGCTGCTGGGAGAATACAACATCCCAGTGTGGGTGATGGAGCCCCTCCGGGGCGGCCGCCTGGCCCGGCTCAGCGAGGAGGAGGCCGCGCCCCTCCATGCGATCCGCCCCGAGGAGACGATTCCCGCCTGGGCGTTCCGTTTCCTCCAGTCTCTTCCCAGCGTGACCATGATTCTCTCCGGCATGTCCAATCTGGATCAGCTGAAGGCCAACATCGCCACCTTTGAAACCGCCGCCCCCCTCAGCGGAGAGGAGATGAAGGGGCTGATGGCCGCGGCGCAGAGCATGATGGAGAAAACGGTGCTGCCCTGCACCGCCTGCCACTACTGTGTCAGCCACTGCCCCCAGGGCCTGGATATTCCGGAGCTGCTGGCGCTTTATAACGAGCACAGCTTTACCGGCGGCGGCTTTATCGCCCCCATGGCCCTCTCCAGGATCCCCAAGGACAAATGGCCCACTGCCTGTGTGGGCTGCCGCAGCTGTGAGGCTGTGTGCCCCCAGCAGCTGAAGATCTCCGAGGCCATGGCGGACTTTGCCGCAAAGCTGGGCGCGTGAGCCCCGCCGTCCTGTCTGCCTGGACAGATTCTGAATACAGCAGCAGCCCTGCACAGATGTGTCCGCTGTGCAGGGCTGCTTTTTATGGCCGGCAGGGCGCTGCGGCAGAGACGCCGGGCGTCCCGCAGGGCGTTTGACCAGCTGTGGAAGAGCGGGCTGATGACCCGGCGGCAGGCATACCGCCGGTTTCAGGTAAAATTGGGCCTGCCGGAAAGCGAGCCCTGCATTGCCGGATTTTCTGAAGGGCGCTGCCAGCTGGTGATCGATATGTGTAAACGGTTTCTCGGTGCCCGGGACCGCGCAGCATAAAAGCAGGGATACCCAATCAGCATCAAATCTGGAAAGCAAAGTGATTTGGACAGGATGTGAAAGTACATTTATGCAATATTTATATATAAAATTAGCAAATACGAGGTGGAGGGGCGATGATTTGCAACAAGCAAAAAATATCCGCTATAAGCTGAAAAAACGGTCTTATAGCGGATATTTTGGCACGCCAGACAGGATTTGAACCTGCGACCCCGGGCTTAGGAGGCTCGTGCTCTATCCAGCTGAGCTACTGGCGCATATGCAAAAAATATTCAATTAATGCCGTCCGGCGGCCTGGTTCCTGCCGCCGGCTGCGAGCACAGAGGCTGGAGCGGCTGTGCTGCCGATGCTGGCAGAAGGATGGTTTCTCCCAGAGCGCCGCGCGCCGATGAGAGGGCGGCGCCCCTGCAGACAGCAGCTTTATTGTAGCGAATCCTGGGGCGGTTGTCAACATTGCGGCTTGAAAAAGCGGAACGGATATAATACAATAACCAGGAAATCAGACGAGCGCCGCCCTGCCGCGGTGCTGGAGAAAGGGAGGATGGCCGTGCTGTCAAAGGATCTGTTCACTGTGGCAAAAAACGAGACGGTGGCCCGGGACGTGTGGGAGATGGTGCTGGAGGGTCCCACCGGCGCCGTCACGGCGCCGGGGCAGTTTATCGACATCCGGCTGGAGAGCCGGTTTCTCCGCCGCCCCATCTCGGTATGTGACCGGGAGGAGGGGAGACTGACCATCATCTATAAAGTCGTGGGCGGCGGCACGGAGATCCTCTCCACCCTGCCCGCGGGGACAAGGCTGGATGTACTGACCGGCCTTGGCAACGGGTTTGACCTGACAAAATGCGGCGATCACCCCATCCTCCTGGGCGGCGGACTGGGGACAGCGCCGCTCTACTGGCTGTGCAGAGCCCTGGCGGCCCGGGGTATCCGCCCCACCGTGGCCATGGGCTTTGACACAGCGGCCAGTGTCTACTATGCCGACAAGTTCCCCGCCGCCGGGGCGGGGGAGGTGCTGGTGGCCACCATGGACGGCACCGCCGGCGTAAAGGGGACGGTGCTGGACGCCATTGAGGACCTGAACCGCTACTCCTACTTCTATACCTGCGGCCCCAAGCCCATGATGGCGGCCATTGCAAGGGCGGCGGCCATTGACGGAGAGTGCAGCCTGGAGGAGCGGATGGGCTGTGGGTTCGGCGCTTGCATGGGCTGCTCGGTGATGACCAAAAACGGCAGCCGCCGGGTGTGCAAGGAGGGGCCTGTGTTTGGAAAGGAGGAACTGGTGTGGTAAATACTCGTGTGAATCTCTGCGGCATCGAGCTGGAAAACCCGGTGATCCCCGCCAGCGGCACCTTTGGCTACGGCTATGAATTTGCCGAGCTCTACGATATCAACTGCCTGGGCACCTTCTCCTTCAAGGGGACCACAGGGGAGGAGCGGTTTGGAAACCCCACCCCCCGCATTGCCGAGTGCACCGCCGGGCTGATCAACTCTGTGGGCCTGCAAAACCCGGGGGTGGACGCAGTGATCGCCCGGGAGCTGCCAAAGCTCCGGGCCTGCTTTAAAAAGCCCGTGATGGCAAACGTCAGCGGCTTTTCCCTGGAGGAGTATGCCGAGACCTGCCGCAGGCTGGACGGGCAGGAGCAGGTGGGCTGGCTGGAGGTGAACATCAGCTGCCCCAACGTCCACGACGGCGGCATGAGCTTTGGCAAGACCCCCCAGGCCGCCGCCGCGGTAACGGCGGCAGTGAAAGCGGTGACGACAAAACCGGTTATTATGAAACTCTCCCCCAACGTGGACGACATCGCGGCTGTCGCCGCGGCCTGCGAGGCGGCGGGGGCCGACGCGGTGAGTTTGGTGAACACCTTCCTGGGCATGCGGATCGATCTCAAGACCCGGCGGCCGGTGGTGGCCAACCGCAGCGGCGGATTTTCCGGCAGCGCCATCTTTCCTATTGCCCTCCGCATGGTCTATGAGGTCTATGAGGCGGTGAAGATCCCGGTGATCGGCATGGGCGGCGTGTCCTCGGCGGAGGACGTGATCGAGATGATGCTGGCCGGCGCCTGCGCCGTGGAGGTGGGGGCGGCCAATCTGGTGGACCCCTTCGCCTGCCGGGACATCGTGGAGCGGCTGCCGGCCGTGATGGAAAAATATAAAATAGAGGACCTGTCCGCCATTGTGGGGCAGGCCCACCAGAGATAGGAGGCGGCGGGATGGAGCTGCTGATGCAAAACGGCACCGTGGTGGAGGGCCGGGGGCGCTTTGAAACGGACATCCTGGTGCGGGACGGGCGGATCGCCGCCATGGGAAAGTCCCTGCCGGTCCCGGCGGGGGCGCAGGTGTACGACGCGGCGGGGCGGTATATCCTCCCCGGCCTCATCGATGCCCACGTCCACTTCCGTGACCCGGGCCTCACCTATAAAGAGGACTTTGCCACCGGCTCCCGGGCGGCCATCTGGGGCGGCGTTACCGGGGTGCTGGACATGCCCAACGTGGTGCCGGTGACCTCCACCCGCCAGCGCCTGGAGGAGCGGATGACTGCGGCGGCGGAGCGCTGCGGGGTGAACATCCGGTTCTTTGCCCTTCTCACGGAGGACAACCTGGAGGAGATGGAGGGCATGTGGGAGGCTGGGGCTGTGGGCTTTAAGCTCTTCCTCGGCACCTCCACGGGCAACGTGGCCTGCCCCTCCGACGGGGTGCTGCTGGAGCAGTTCCGCCGGGCGGCGGCCCTGGGGGCCCGCATCGCCATCCACGCGGAGAACAACGGCATCAACGCCTTCTACACCAAGCTCTACCGGGAGGCCGGGGCGGACGATCCCGGGGTGCTGCCCAAGGCCCGGCCCGCCTTTTCCGAGGTGGAGGCGGTGGGCAAGGCCATCGCCTTTGCCCGGGAGACCGGGGCCGGGATCCATATCTGCCATGTGTCCACCGCAGCGGCGGCGGCGCTGATCCGCCGGGCCAGGGAGGAGGGGGTGGACGTCACCTGTGAGACTGCCCCCCAGTACCTCCTTTTGAACGAGAATGCCTATGAGGAGCGGGGGCCTGTCATCAAGGCATTCCCCACCATCAAGAGCGAGACGGACCGCCGGGGGCTCTGGGCGGCCCTGGCGGACGGCACCATCGACATGATCGCTACCGACCACGCCCCCCATACCCGGGAGGAGAAGCAGGGCAATATCTGGACCGTGACCGGCGGGGTCTCCGGGGTGGAGATCGCGGCCCGGCTGATGCTGACACAGGTGAACCGGGGACTTTTGACCCTGGAGCAGCTGGCGGCGCTGATGGCGGAGGGACCGGCCAGAGTGTGGCGCCTGGAGCGCTGGAACACCCTGCGGCCCGGCGGAGCGGCCAACCTGACGGTGGTGGATTTGGACCGGGAGGGGATCATCGACGAGGAAAAGCTCCACGGGAAAAACAATGTCACAGCCTTTGCCGGTGTTGAGACGAAGGGCGCGCCTGTGGCCACGGTGGCGGGCGGCAGGCTCTACGACCTGGAGCGGATGGCGGAGAGCGAAAAATAGGGACTACAGCAAGGGGGCGCGGCTTTGCCGCGCCCTTCCGGTGTGAAAATCTGCGCGGCACAGGGGGAGCTCGAGGGGGCAAAGCCGCGCCCCCTCTTCTTCTGCCATTTGAGCAACAATCACGGGAGAGTGAGAATGAAAAAAGGGAAGATTGTTCATAATAGCGGTTGAAAAAGGGGGAATCATGGCATATAATACAAAAGTTATAATAGAGCCGGAAGGCGGCGTGGATCGGGCCGCGGTATCCGGCGGCGAGGCCTGCCGCCCCGCGCGGCGCGGGGGAACGGGGGCCGGACTTTTGTCTGGAGCTTTTCTTGGGCGGCGGGAGCGGAATCCCCGGCAGCCGCTGTCCATCACTTAGGAGGAACTGAGAAGTATGCAGGATCAGCACTTGAGAAATGTAGCCATTATCGCCCACGTCGACCACGGCAAGACCACCCTGGTGGACCAGATGCTCAAGCAGGGCGGCGCCTACCGGGAAAACCAGGAGGTGGTGGACCGGGTGATGGACTCCGGCGACCTGGAGCGGGAGCGGGGCATCACCATTCTGGCCAAGAACACCGCCATCCAGTACGGCGACACCAAAATCAACATCGTGGACACCCCGGGCCACGCCGACTTCGGCGGCGAGGTGGAGCGGATTTTGAAGATGGTCAACGGCGTTATCCTGCTGGTGGACGCCGCCGAGGGGCCCATGCCCCAGACCCGCTTTGTCCTCAGCCGCGCCCTGGAGCTGGGCCACCGGGTCATCGTGGTGGTCAACAAGATCGACCGGCCCGACCAGCGGATCCACGAGGTGGTGGACGAGGTG
>CAJFPI010000175.1 GCA_904398675.1 uncultured Oscillospiraceae bacterium | reverse complement strand
TTTTCATCATTTTTCCTCATTCGCAATGTAATAGTGCTATTTTATCATATCGTGTCCATAAAATCCACCGGACCCTCAACCAGAAAACCGCACCGCAGCTCGCACTCCGTCCCCCGTATTTTCAATGGTGCACCCGGCCCCATGCCGGTCCAGGATCATTTTCACCAGGTAGAGCCCCAGGCCGCTGCCGCCGGTGGCCCGGTTCCGGGAGCCCTCCGCCCGGTAAAACGTCTCAAAGAGATGGGGAAGAGCCTCCTCGCTGATCTGTACGCCGGTATTCTCCACTGTCAGGGCGGGGCGGCCGTCCAGCAGGCCGCACCACACCCGGATCTCCGCCCCCGCCGGGGAATAGAGGGATGCGTTGGAGAGCAGGCTGCCCACAGCCTTCCCCAGCAGGGAGGTATCCCCGACGACTGCAATTCCCGGCGTCAGCCGGGAGATCAGGCGCTGCCTTCTCTGCTGCAGCAGCTCGGCGTCCAGCGTCAGCTGCCGCCCAACCAGGGCGGCCAGCTCCACATGCTCCCGCCTGACAGGAGAGGGATCGCTCTCCATCCGGGAGATCGACAGCATCTCCTGAATCAGCCTCTCCATCCGGCCGGTGATCTGGAGGGAGCGCAGCAGGTACTTGTCCCTGTCCTGATACACATCCACCCCCTCCAGCATGCCGGACAGCTGTCCCTTCAGAATGGTGACAGGGGTCTTCAGCTCATGGGAGGCCGCATTGAAAAAGGTCATTCTCGCCCGGTCCAGCTCCCGTTCCCGCTCCACCTCGCCCCGCAGGGCCTGATTGGCCTCCTCCAGCTCGGCAAGGGCTGTGGACAGCTTTCGTGCCATCTCGTCCAGGCTGCGCCCCAGCCGGCCGATCTCATCCCGCCGTTTCTCACCGCACTCCCACTGGAAGTCCAGCTCCGACATTTTTCCCGCAATGCCGCTGAGCCGCAGGATGGGGCGGGTGATGTACCGGGAGTAGACCAGAGCGCAGAGAAGAGAAAAGGCCAGCAGGGCCAGCAGCAGCCACGGTGCCATCTGGGCCAGCGCGCACACCGCCGTATTCTCCGCCCGGATGCGTGGGGTGACATAGAGAGTGTAGGGATCCTCCCGGTCGGCAAAGCGAACGTCGGCGGAGAGGATCGTCTGGTCGGATGTGGTGACAGTTACAGCGTCCATAGCCGCGCCGGGCTCACCTGTCCAGGTGACGGCGGAATCATTCCCGGTGATGGTGGTGCCGTCAGAGGTTGTAATCACCAGGGTGGAATCTTCTGAAAACGACTGTACTGCCAGTTGGGAGCCGGTATCTGCGATAAGGCCGTCCGGGTCCATCAGCATAGCCGCCGCCCCGGAGGAGCGGATAAAGGCATCCAGCACAGGGCCGCTGTCTGCAAAGTCCGTCTCGGCCAACTGCGCTGTCAGCGCGTCCACCTGTCTCTGCAGGTCGGCGTTGACCACAGAGGTATAGGTGGTGGGGGCGGCCCAGGCGATCAGGCCGAAGGTGACTGCCCCGGCGCAGAGCAGGATGAGGACCGTGATCAGGAAGATCCGGGCGGTGAGGCTTTCAGACAGTTTCCTTCGCAGCACGGTAGCCCACCCCTCTCACAGTTTCAATATAGTCCCGCCCCAGTTTCCGGCGGAGATTCTTGATATGGCTGTCCACCACCCGCTCGTCCCCATAAAAATCATAGCCCCAGAGTTTCGCCAGCAGCATCTCCCGGGTGAACACCCGCCCTGGCGCATTTAGGAGGGTGAGGAGCAGTTCAAACTCCCGGGCGGTCAGGTCCAGGGGGCGGCCGTCCAGCAGCGCCTCCCGGGTATCCAAATTCAGGGTCAGATCCCTGTACCGAAGGCAGCTGTCCTCTTCTGTACTTCCTCGGCGGCGGAGAATCACCCGGATCTTCTCCAAAAGCACAGGCATGGAGAAGGGTTTGGTCACATAGTCGTCGATATCCAGGCCAAAGCCCCGCAGCTGCTGCTCCTCCCCGTCCAGGGCGGTGAGCATGAGGATTGGCACCTGGGATTGGCGGCGGATCAGCTCACAGACGCCAAACCCGTCGATTTTCGGCAGCATGATGTCCAGCAGGACCAGATCAAAGGCGCGGGCCTGAAACAAATCCATCGCCGCTACGCCGTCCCCGGCAGCAGCGGTCTCATACCCCGCGTCCCGGAGATAGGCGCAAAGCAGCTCCTGGATATCCGGCTCGTCCTCTACGATTAAAATGCTTTTCATAGCCATCACCCAGCTTGGAGTATACCACACAATTGTGAATTTCCTGTGGAGAAACCGAAACTTTTCTCACACAGCCGGGGAGTCCTCTCCCCTCCGCTGCCAGCTGTTTCCTGTTCTCCCGAAGGCGGCGCGGCGCAGGGCCGGCACATCCGAAGGGACTGCGCATGGGAATCTGCCCCAGGCACAGGCAGGAGAGGGGACGCGCCAGGCACGGCCCCTCTCCGTTTTCCACCGAAAACTGACGGCATCCTGCGCAGGCCAAAAAGCCTACACCGTTTTCCGCACAGCGCTCCACAGGGGTCCCGCGTTCACTGCAGCCACCCCCAGGAAACAGGCCCCCGCCCACGCCGGCCAGAAGGAAATCTGCAGCTCCAGCAGCACGCACTGCGCGGCCAGCAGCCCCGCGCTCAAAAGAAACCTCGGCATGTCCCACCGAAGGCGGAGCATGGAGCGGGTATGGACGGCACGTACAAGAAAAATCAGCAGATAGCTCAACAGGGTGGAGACAGCGGCCCCCATGGGCCCCCAGAGCTGGATCAAAAAAAGGTTTCCAATCACATTGGCCGCCGCCCCCAGCACTGTTGTGGCCATGGTGGCGCCGCTGCGCCGCTCCACCATATAGATGGAGGAAAGGAAGGAGCCAAGGCAGGCAAAGGTGGTGGCCAGGGTGAGGGTGGGTACATACCGCCAGGCCACATAGTACTCCGGCGCCGCCAGCAGCCGGGTGGAGATCCGGGCGGTGAGGATGACGGCGGAGGCTGCGGTAAAGGCGATGGCGGAGTAGACGGAAAAAACATTGGAGAAAAACCGCTCCTTCTCCTCCCGGGGCTGGTCCGCCAGGGCGGAGAGCTGCCAGGCGGAGGTAAAGATGCTGGCCACCGTCATCAAAATATTGGGTACCTTGTTCCCCACGGCGTAGATCCCGTTGGCAGCGCTGCTCACCAGCAGAGCGATCAGGTACCGGTCGGAGATGTTGATGATCCAGCTGCACAGGGTGCTGGGAACCAGCGGGGCGCTGTAGCGGAGCATCCGGGATGTACCACTCCGGGAAAGGGCGGAGAGGCGGAGGCAGCGCCACTGCCGGGCCAGCAGGAACACAAAGATTGTGCAGATGCCGTCTGCCAGAACGTTTGCCAGCACATAGCCGGTAATCCCCATCCGGAAGGCCGCCAGAAACAGGATGTTGAAGCCGATGGTCAGAATCGTGCATAGGACCCCGCTCAGGGCAAACAGGCGCACATAGCCGGTGGCCCGGGCAAACTGGCTGCACAGGGAATGGAGGTTCGCCATCAGCACATAGAGCAGGACCAGCCACAGGTAGCCGGAGAGAAACTCGATCCGCCCCAGCAGGGGAGATACCAGAAGCAGCGCCAGAAAGCCGGCCGCCGTTACGAAAAAACCTGTTGTAAAAACGCCCCGCTTATCGCTGTTCCGCTCCAGCCCAAAACGGATGACGGCATCGGCAATCCCAGCCGACGCCAGGGGGATCAGCAGGTTCCCTGTCTGGATCAGCAGATCGGTGACGCCATACTCCGCGCTGGAGAGGATGCGGGTATAGAAAGGCGTCAGCAGAAAGGAGAGAAATTTTGAGCCAAAGGTGCTGATGCCGAACAGCGCTGTGTTGGAGACAAGCTTTCGATAGGGGTTCAAAGGCGGGACCTCCTCCCGATAATGGATTCCGGCAGGCCGCCACACCAGGGAGTCTGCCCTATTTCTCCTGGGCAGGACGGCTGTTGGCCCGGATGATCTCCTGCAGGGTGATATGTTCGTTCCGGTAGCGCGCACCGGGGTTCTTTTCCGGGGCAGTGAGTGCTATGGCATTTTCCGGGCAGTTGTGGACGCAGGCAAGGCAGGTCTGGCAATTCCCGTGAATATGGACCGCACGGCCGTTGTCCAGGCGGATAGATGCCGAGGGGCACACCTTCTCACAGACGCCGCATCCGACACAGCGGTCTGTCACCCGGAGCAGATGCTGCCAGGCGTCAGGGGCCTGCTGTTTCATCCGGCCCAGAAATTCCCGGTGCGCCGCCCGGTCGGCGCCGCTGACCGGGGAGATCCAGTGTTTCCGCGCGGCAATATCCGCGGCAATCCGGTCCATCTGGGCATCCACCTGCTTATCCAGCCGTTTCTGCTCGTCCATGTCAAAGCCGGGCAGCCAGTTGTCCACCATCAGCAGCACATTGATGTAGCTTGGGCGGATGCCGCAGTCCAGGCAGAGCTGCTCGGCCAGCTCCGCCGCGCCGCCGTGGCGGTTGCCGTAGGTCAGCACCAGATAGAAATAATCCGTGTGGAAAACCGCCCTCCGCAGGAACTGCCTGACCATGGGCGGCAGCTCATGGCCGTAGACCGGCGCCGCAATGCCAATGGCATTATCCGCAAACTCCAGCCGCTCCCCGCGCATCGCCTGCGGAATGCTGACAGGTGCCGGCTCGATCCTCTTTGCCGCGTACAGACTGTTGCCCGTTCCGGTAAAGTAAAATAACATAATACCATTCTCCTCTGCAATTGACAACATCCAGGAGGGAAACACGCCGCCGCAGAGCATCTCTTGTGGCGGAGCTTGCGCATCTCCCTATAATAAGATCCACGCCTATTATACGGCTTATGTCCCATTTAAACAATAGGCATAGCAGCCGGCTTTGTCTCCTGTGCGGCAGGCGGCGCTGTTATGCCCGGGAAACAGCAGCGGGACAGGGCGGATCCACAGGCGGAAAATGAAAAACGGATCTGCGGAGGGATGGCCGGCACGGCACAGAAATAAAATCATGCGCTGGAACGATCCCTCTGCGGGCGCGGCAGACTGCAGCCAGCCGGTCTGCCGCTGTACCGAGGCGTGAGCGGCCGTTCTATCTCCACGGCCGCATCCGCCGAAGGCCACGGGAGCAGATTACCCCATGCCGATAAACAATTTATAAACAGTCCATAACATTTTTTAAAACTACTCCTCCCGGCCGGTCATATCCATGCCGCCCCATTTGGGAGCAAACGGGAAACGGGGCGCTCTGCCAGCCGGATCTCCCAATCGACCCGCAGCAAGGGACAGGCCGCGTGTCGAAACGCAGGACAGCGCAATTTTTCCAAACAGCAGAGGCCGGGACAAAAGTCCCGGCCTCTGCTGTTTTTCGTCTCTGATAAACGCTGTTTTCTGCGCCGGGTTTCAAAATCCTGCGGCCGCAACTGCCGCAGGCCATTCCCCCGGCTACCGCACCGTCTGCAGCATCCGGGCAAATTCCTCCAGGGTTTTGGGCGCGGCGCTCTGATCGATGCCGGGGACAGCGCGCTGCACCAGCCGGGCGGCATCAAAGAGGATCGGACGCTTGAGCCCCGCTGTCCGGATGACCTCCTCATCAGAGAATACGGCCTCCGGCGCCGCGTCCGCCACAATGCGCCCGGCGCTGAACACCACGGCCCGGGTGGCAAAGCGGTAGGCGAAATCCACGTCGTGAGTGGAGACCACCAGGGTGATCCCAGCGGCGCTGAGCCGCTCCAGCGTCCCCTCCAGAAGGGCGGTGTTCTTGGGATCCAGGGAGGCGGTGGGCTCGTCAAAGAGGATGATCTCCGGGTGCATGGCAAGGATGTCCGCGATGCTCACCCGCTTTTTCTCCCCGCCGCTGAGGTACTGGGGCGGGCGCAGGCGGTAGGCCTCCAGGTCCATCTGCTCCACCGCCTCATCCACCAGCTGCTCCACCTCCTCCCGGGGCAGGCGCAGGTTCATGGGGCCGAAGGAGATCTCGCTCTCCACGGTGGAGGCTATGATCTGGCTGTCCGCATCCTGAAAGACAATTCCTACCTTTTTCCGCAGGGCTGTCAGCTCTTTTTTCGTATACTGGATCCGCTCCCCGTCGGAGTAAAGGGCGCCGTGCTGGGGGCGGAGGATGGCGTTGCACACCAGGAAAAAGGTGCTCTTTCCCGCTCCGTTGTTGCCCAGCACCGCGATGCGCTCCCCCCGGTGGATGGCGATGGAGACGCCGTCCAGGGCCGGCTCCGCGTCGGGATAGCTGAACACCACATCCTCCAGCGACAGAAGAGGTGCTTTCTCCTGGGTCAAAACAGGTCCACTCCTTTCCATTTCAGCACAAAGGTGACGGCGGCCAGCAGCAGGAAACACAGGGCGCAGACAATCGCGTGCCGCCAGCGGAAGGGCGCCTGCCGGGTGAGGAAACGGAGGGTCCCGTCATAGCAGCGGGCCTCCATGGCGTCAAAGCAGGCGCCGCTGCGCCGGAAGGAGGAGGCAAGAAGGTTTCCGCTGATATGAGTGAAGGTATACCAGGCATTGTGCCGGTCGGCATAGCCAAGGCGCGACTGGGCGGCGATGGTCATGCGGTTTTGCACGTCCAGCAGGAGGAAGATATACCGGTAAATGAGGTACATCAGCTCGATCACCAGCCGGGGGATGCGCAGCACCCGGAGGACCTCCAGGATTTCCTGCATGGGGGTGTTAAGACTGAGAAAATAGAGGCAAACCACGGCGCCGTAGGCCCTGAAGAACAGCAGCAGCGCATCCCGCAGACTCTGGGCCGTGGCGCTGAGATAGATACCGAAGAGGGGGATATCGAAAAAGCCCAGGGGCGCCCGCCCCACATCAAAGACAATGGCCAGGCAGCTCAGTACAATGAACAGCACCGGAATGGTCATCAGAGAGAACACATACCGCGCCGGTGCGCCGCTGCAGACGAGGCAGGCCCACAGCATTCCCACAGAGACGATCAGTCCGATCGCCGCCGAGTCCGCCGCCACGCACAGCAGCAGCACCGCCACGGAAAAGGCCAGCTTGACAAAGGGGCTCACCGTGCTCAGGCGGCTCTGCTGGGCGTATCGGTCAATGGCGAGCATACCGCCGCCGTGGGTATGATGATGCCCGCGGCGGCCCTTCGCGCCGTGGCTGTGCACATGCGTGCCTGCGCCTGTCTGCTCCAAATACTGCCGCCTCCCCTCTCAAAATACCAGACCACGGAGATCCGCCCCTCAGCGGACCTCCGCGGCCTGCTTGTCTGTGCTCTTATTCTGCAGCCTGCCTGTTGTAGCGTTTCCGGGCCACCAGGTATCCGAAACCAAAGCCGATGATAATGGCGCCGATGGCCGCCTGCAGGCAGAACAGCAGGGACTCCGTCTCCCCGCCGGGGAGCTCAATGGGGCTCGACGCCCAGGGCTCATAATCCGGATCGATCTCCAAAATCGCCTCCTCGGCGGCGCCGTCGGCCCCGCCGAAATCGCTGTCCTCGTTGATCATCAGGGGATAGACCGCAATCCCGACGCAGATCAGGAGCAAAACCAAAATGGTGATAACCGTTTTCTTATTCATCTTATCTGACCTCCTGCAGCATGCCGATCTCCCGCAGCTCGGGCTTTGCAAAGCTCTGCAGCAGCATAAAGACCACTGCTGAGAGGATGCCCTCGATCGCCGCCAGGGGGATCTGGGTCACAGCGAAGATCCCCATGAACTCCGCGATGGAGGCGCCCACGCCTCCCACTGCGCTGGGGTGGGAAAAGCCCAGCTGCAGCGAGGTGATCACATAAGTAAAGAGATCCCCCAGGGCGCAGGCCAGGCCCACGCTGACAGTCTGGTTGACCCGGCACTTTTTCAGCAGCGCGTAAAGGCCCCAGCTGAGGAAGGGCCCGGCAATCGCCATAGAAAAGGTATTGGCCCCCAGGGTGGTCAGCCCGCCGTGGGCCAGCAGGACCGCCTGGAACAGCAGAACGATGATCCCAAGCACCGCCATCACCGGCGCGCCGAACATCACCGCCCCAAGCCCCGTCCCGGTGGGATGGCTGGAGGACATGCCGAAGGCGCTGGGAATCTTCAGTGCTGAGAGGACAAAGGCGTAGGCCCCCATCATGGCCAGCAGCAGCACAGCCTTCCGGTGCTGCGCCACGATCCGCTTAATGGAGATCAGCCCCCAGGCCAGAAACGGAAGGCACACAGCGCCCCAGAAGACACAGTGCCCCACTGGGAGATAGCCCTCCATAATGTGCATCGCCCCGGCAGGAGCCGCCAGGCAGAAACACAGGGCCAGCACGGCGGAGGCGGTCAGCAGCCGCCTCTCGTTTCTCGTAAATGCCATAATCACGCACCCTCCTTCATCAATCCTATCATCCTGCTGATACTCTGTCCGCTGTTTTGGGAAGTCTCTTGCTTGAACAAAAGAGGGACTGCCGCTTTCATGCCGGGACAAAAGAAAAAAGCAGCTTACCAGCTGCTCATCCCATTTCAAAGGCGGCTGCAAAACTGCCCCGCCAATCGAAAATGCACTGATCACCGCAGCAGCATCATCCACCCAAGCGGCAAGCAGGTTTCCTGACTTGAGTTCCTCGCTTCCATACGCCTTCTCGGATCGCTCCAATGGCAATTTGTATGGTCGCTCCCTCTTACAGTGACGGGTTCGTCTCGGATTTGCACCGAATTCCCTTACCCCTTTCGGGACTTTGCCGCTCTATTCACTTTTGTGCATATCAGACTCTTTCTGTATACCACATCTCGCCAATCTTGTCAAGTTCTATTTAGAGAATCACCTCCCCGCCGGATGGCTGCCCGCCCCTCGGGACACGGCCCAGGCTCCCCAGGGCCAGGCCCGTCAAACGCTGCCGGAGCGCCGGGCCTTGGGCCCGGCGCTCCGGCAGTCTTCATGTAAGCGTTGAAGAAATATAGAGGAAAGAACGGTAAAAGCTGCAAATCAGTCGGCCGTTTCCCTGGCTGCGGCAGGCCGCCAGTTGAGAAAGCCAAAGAAAATACACCCTTCGCCGACGGAAAGGTGTACAAAACTTCATACAAAATACAATGCGCCGCAATTACAGCAGCCGCTGCGTGCATGAAGTTCCCGTGCGCCGTTTCCCGCACCTCCGCAGGGGAATGTGGGAAACAGCGGCTCTCAGTTTCGGCCGCGCCCATAACAAAAAGCCCCGCCGCATTGGGTGCGGCAAGGCCGAAACTGAATGCATTTCCGGTTTCGGCAGAAATCTCCCTGCTCCCATGTGTATCTGGCTTACCCTTCTTTTTCTCAAGGGATCACAGTGACCGACTCGCGGGGATTCTCACCCCATTCCACACCGCCGAAACATCGGCGCAGGAGCAACATATTCATTTCTTGACTGTATTATAGCAAATGCGGTCCGGGTTGTAAAGCCCTTTTTTTGTAATCTTTAATATGAGCAGGCTTTATTCCGACGGGTCATAACAGGCCATATGTGGGGGAGGTGCCGGCCATGCTGCACCTCTCTGCATGGCCGGCAACCTCACTCCCATCTTAAGGCGCACCGTTACAGTGTTGTTCTGCCCTGCCCCATTTGCATAGCTGATTCCGCTCCGCCTTTTTCATCCCTTATCCCTCCCGCTCTTTCCCAATGCGCGCCTGCCCCGCTCTCCTTCCTTCCGCCTGTCGGCATCAGCCCTCCGAATCCATGGTCACGTTGTAGACCAGCTCGTCGTCCACATAGTACTCCATGGAGAAGGTGACCGCTCCATCCAGCTCAACTGCATAAGCCTCATAGTATTGCATAGGGAGAAGTTCCAATTGTTCTGCTGCCTGATCTGCCAGGGGCGTGATCTCCTCCCGGAACCGCTCCTGCAGCTCCTCCAGCGTGAGATTATCCGGATTGTCCCGATACGTCATGAAATGAATGGTGTTCCCCTCCACCCGGTACGCCTCAAAGCCCATATCCCTCCAAACACTGAGAATGTCCTGGGCCGCAGGCTGCGTCTCCATGAACTCCTCCAGCGGGATGCTGTCGCTGTCAACGGTAGCATCCTCTGCCGGCTCTTCCTCTTCCGGTGCTTTGAAAATGAAATCCGATCCGTCAAACATGGCATTGGAGGGCTCCTCCAGGTGGTAGCCGCCGTCCTGCTCGTGGGAGACGGTCACCGTATAGTCAGAGTCTGTCTCTGTATTGTGGACCAGGGCTACCACGTCGCCGTCCTGGACCGCCATGGAGTAGGTGCAGGTCTCCTCCGAACTCCGGATGCGGGGATAGCCGTCCTCCTCCCACCGGCGGTCAGACACTCTGGTGCAGGTGCCGTCCACGTTGAAGGTATAAGAATAGGCATACGTGATTCCGGGGTAATCAACCACCTCTTTTTCATAGGACTCCCACTCCCCAGAAGTCAAAATCTCTATATAGGGAGCGAAGAACTCGTCGCAGTAGTCCTGGGCATCCTTGGTGCCGCGGATCTGGCAGAAGATCTCCACTGCCCCCAGCTCGTCGCCGCTGTCCCACAGCTCCACCGCCTCGCCGTAGCGGATGTTGGGGATCACCACCAGCATCACCACGGCGCAGACTGCGGCCACTACTGCAGCGGAGATCAGGGTGATAATGCCGATTTTCTTGGCTTTTGCCTTGCGGCGGGCCTTCTCCTTGGCCTTGGCGGCGGCTTTGCGCTCCGCCTCCTCCCGGGCCAGGCGCTCCGCCTCCTGCTGCAGCTGCTCCGCCCTGGTCCGGCACTGCGCGGCCCGCTCCTGACAGTCGGCGTATTCCCCCAGCCGCTCAAACAGCTCCGCTGCCGCGGCGTAGCCCTGGGGATCCCCTGCCGCCTCCATAGCACCGCAGGCCGCAGCGTAGTCCTCCTCCCGGCGTTTCACCGCGTAGTCGTGTATTTTCCGGGCCTTCTCATCCGTGGCGGCGAGGAAGGCGGCGTAGCCCGCCTTGATCCGCTCCGCGCTGGCCGCGTCCTGCTCCTCCGCCTCCGCCTGCTTTTGGCGGATGGCCTGCAGAATCTGCTCCTCATAGCCCCGCAGTTTCTCCCCAAAGTCCCCCCTGGCAAAGCGGGCGGCCCGGCTGATCAGCTTG
>CAJFPI010000174.1 GCA_904398675.1 uncultured Oscillospiraceae bacterium | reverse complement strand
GAAATCGCCGGCAAGGACATCACTGTGGAGCTGGACATGGGCGGCGGCGTCACCTGGACCGTCGACGGCCGGGACGTGCCGGAGGACACGGATCTGTCCGATCTGGATCTGGGCGTGGACATGGACACCAGCGGGATCTCCGTGGACGTGATCAACACCGTCACCGGGGAGTACGGCGCGGTGCAGGTATCCCTGGAGCACGACGGGGCCTTCGGCTTTGCCCTTACCCTCACCGCCCCTCTGGGCCGGGAAAATGCGGGCTATTGGGCAAACCTCTACCACTACGACGAGGGAGAGGAGACGCTGACCTTTGAGACCAGCGCCCGGATCGCCGCAGACGGCTCCGCCGCCCTGCGGATGACCCACGCCAGTCAGTATGCCATTGTGATCGACGAGAAGAGTCATGCCCTGCCCTTTACCGACGTGCCGGAGGATTACTGGGGCTATGAGGCCATCCAGTATGTCTACCGCAGCGGCATGATCAACGGCGTCAGCCCCACCGCCTTTGCCCCCGGCGTCTCCGCCAGCCGGGCCATGATCGTGACCATCCTCTGGCGGCTGGAGGGCGAGCCGGCGGGGAACGGCGGGGAGGACTTTTCCGACGTGGCCGGGGATGCATACTATGCCGAGGCTGTCCGCTGGGCGGCCGGCGAGGGCATTGTCGGCGGCTACGGCAACGGTCTGTTCGGCCCGGATGATCTGGTGACCCGGGAGCAGCTTGCCGCCATTCTGTACCGCTACGCAGTCTGCAAGGGCTGCGACGTGTCCATCGGCGAGGACACCAATCTCCTCAGCTACACGGATTTCGCGGATCTAAGCGAGTACGCCATCCCCGCCATGCAGTGGGCCTGCGGCGCCGGACTGGTCAACGGCACCGGCGCGGGGGCCCTGGCGCCCCGGGGGAACGCCACCCGGGCGCAGGTGGCCGCCATACTCATGCGCTTTTCTCAGCAATACGTCCAATGAGCACCCCTGTGGGGCCGGAGGGTTCTCCGGCCCCATCCCTTTTGCCCGGACAGACGCCCCTCCCGGCGGCCGGGCGCACGAAAAAAGGCACGCTTCGGCGTGCCTTTTGGGGTGGAGGGGGAAAGCCCGGCATGTTCTTCCCCGGAGGCCGGAACAAAAAAAGAAGGCACGCCTTTTTCGCGTGCCTTCCCTTTGGTGACCCGTACGAGACTCGAACTCGTGTTACCGCCGTGAAAGGGCGGTGTCTTAACCACTTGACCAACGGGCCCGATACAGGTAAACCTGCCGTAGAGGCAGGTTTACCGTCTGGTAGCGGCAACTGGATTTGAACCAGTGACACCACGGGTATGAACCGAGTGCTCTAGCCAACTGAGCTATGCCGCCATATTGTGCCTTTGAAACAGGCACAAATTACTATACAGAAAAAAGAAGGAATTGTCAAGGGATTTTTCTAAAAAAATCAAAATACTTTGCCGGGAACCCCGGCGCGCTAGGCTGCGGCGCCCGGCGTCAGCTCCACCTGGACGTCGATGTACTCCCCATCCCGGTAGATGGTCATGGGGACGGACTCGCCGGTCTCAAACCGCCTGCGGATCCGCAGGATGTCGGTGTTGGTGGTGACCCGCTCGCCGTCTGCCTCCACGATGATGTCCCCGGGCTGCACGCCAGCCGCTGCGCCGCCCTGGCTGACCTCCACCACCAAAACGCCCTCAGAGCCGTCAGGGAGAATAGCAGTGCCCATGACGGTGATCCCCAGGACGGGCTCCGGGGTGACCTCGCCGGTGGCGATGATGCAGTTTGCAATGTGGGCCACAGTGGCGCTGGGGATGGCAAAGCCCAGGCCCTCCACGGAGTCGTCGTCGTATTCGGCAACCATCTTGATGGTGTTGATGCCGATGACCTGCCCGAACTCATTGATGAGGGGACCGCCGGAGTTGCCGCTGTTGAGCGCGGCATTGGTCTGGATCAGCGTCATGGTGACGCCGTCCACATCCACGTCCCGGTTGATGGCGGAGATGATCCCATCCGTCAGTGTCCCGCGCAGCTCAAGCCCCAGGGGGTTCCCGATGGCGTAGACCTTGTCGCCCACCGACAGGAGGTCGCTGCTGCCAAACTCTGCCGCCGGCAGATCCTCGCCCTCTACCTTTAAAACCGCCAGGTCGTTGTCCGCGTCATAGCCTACCAGCTTGGCGTCCAGACGGTAGCCTGTGCTGAGGATCACAAGGCAGCTGTGTCCGCCCTCGATCACATGGTAGTTGGTGATGATATAGCCGTCACCGCTGGCGATGACGCCGGTCCCCACGCTGACGCTGTCCCCCAGATCCGCCACCACGGACACCACCGAGGGGTTGACATGCGCATAGACCTTCTGGGCCGTAAGGGGCTTGAGGCGCACCTCTGAGAGATCGATGCGGAAATCGCCGCTGGTGGGGTAGGTTTCTATCGTAGTCTCGCCGGCGCTGTCGTCTGCCCAGATGCTGTCCGTACCGCCCCCGGGGCGGGCAATAGAGGTCCGGGAGGAGAGGGCGGAATAGATCAGGAGAACGGAGGACACCAGCAGGAGCAGGGCAATGCAGATCGTGAAGATCATAAGGCCCCGCCTGGACCGCCGCCGGCGCCGGGGGGGCTGCGGCGGGCACATGGCCTCAGGCAGCGCCGTCTCATAGGTCAGCACCACCGGAGCGGGCTCCTCCCCGGCATAGGTCAAAACCACTTCCTGGCCGGCCAGGCTCTCTTGTTGCATTTCGATTTCGTCCATACTATCCTCGCTCATGGGGGGCCGCCTGCGGCTCCCCCGCCAGTGTCATGGTGAAGTGGAAGGAGGTGACGCCGTTTTCGCTGGTGACACGGATTTTTTCCCGGTGCTGCTCCAGGATCGTCTTGACAATATACAGCCCAAGCCCCACGCCGTCCTTGTCCTCGCTGCGGGATTTGTCCGTCTTGTGGAACCGCTCGAAGAGCTTGGGGATCTCGTCGGGGGGAATGGTGTCGCCGCTGTTGCGGACGGTGACGACAGCCTTCTGGCTGCGGACAGCGAGGCCCAGGTAAAGGGTGCTGCCGCTGTAAGCGAACTTGGCGGCGTTTTCCAGCAGATTGTAGATCACCTGGGTGATCAGGTCGTTGTCCCCCAGCACCATCACCGGCTCCTCGGGGATGTCTGCGTCCACATCCAGGTTCCGGTCGGTGATCTTCCGCTCCATGGAGATCAGCACCCGGCGCATGCTCTCGCAGATATCGAAGGCGGATTTTCCCCGCATGGCGTCCAGGGACTGGATCCGGGAGACCTCCAGCATCCGGCGGACCAGGCGGCTCAGGCGCCGGCTCTCGTCGGCGATGATGTGGAGGTAGTGCTCCTCGCTCTCCCTGGGGATGGTGCCGTCCAGAATGCCCTCTGCATAGCCGGTAATGGTGGTCATGGGGGTTTTCAGCTCGTGGGAGATGTTGGCCACAAATTCCCGCCGCTGCCGCTCGGTCTGCTGCAGGGAGTCGGCCATGGCGTTGAAGGCCTCCGCCAGCTCACCCAGCTCATCGTCGCGGCCGCCGGTCTGAACCCGGGCGTCGAAGTTGCCCTCGGCAAAGCGGCGGGTGGCGGTGACCATCTCCCGGATCGGCTTTGCCTGCTGCATGGCAGTAAAGGAGCTGGCAACGAAAGCGATCAGAATGACCGTGATGGAGGTAATGGCAAAAATGCCCAGAAAGGCCCGCCACATCTCCGTAAAGTTCTGCGTCTGGCTGATGGCGAGCACCATGCCCCGGATCTGCTGGCCGGACAAGCCGTCCAGCAGGGAGGTGGCATATACCGGAACGCCGGCAACAAACCGTTTGGTTTGATAGATCCCCAGGTCCGTCATGCCGGTGTAGGTTTTGCCGGAGAGGACGGCGCTGGAGATGCTGGCAGGAATGGTGATCTCCAGCCCCTCCAGCGTGCTGTCCGTGGCGAGAATGGTGTTGGTGCTGGTGTCCCAGATGAGAAAGTCGATGTCGGACAGGGAGGCGGCCACCTGGCCGATGATCTGCATGCCCTGGTTCTGGCTGCCGAAGACGGTGTCATAGGAGGGGACATAGGTGCTGTGCAGCTGGGCCATCAGCTCCGCCTTCTGTACCAGCTCATTCTGCTTTTCCCGCATGATGTAGGTGTAGGTCAGGGTGAAAAAGGAGGTTCCCAGCAGCAAAAGCGTCAGCAGGACCATACCGGCGGTCAGACCGAACTGCTGCCAGTAGATGCCGTGAAATCGCTTCATGCCAGGACCTCCGTTTCTTTCCTGCGTGTTTTCCCTCCGCGGGGGGCGCTATTTTCCGGCCGCACCGGTGACCTCAAATTTATAGCCCACGCCCCACACGGTCTTCAGCGCCCATTGGTCGGAGACGTTTTCCACCTTTTCCCGCAGGCGCTTGATGTGGACGTCCACCGTGCGGCTGTCGCCGAAGTAGTCAAAGCCCCACACCTCGTCCAGCAGCTGGTTGCGG
>CAJFPI010000173.1 GCA_904398675.1 uncultured Oscillospiraceae bacterium | reverse complement strand
GTCTCCCTTCCCTGCGCTGTGCGCAGCGGTGTTGCAAGGCTATTATACCGGAGGGGGCCGGGGATTGCAACCGCTGAAATCAGCGGAGCGCCCTATTCCCGCCGCTCATAGTACACGGCCGCGGCGATGGAGACTATAGTCTCCAGGGTGATGGTCAATCCGGAGAACAAAAACAGGCAGCCCCACACCAGATCCTCCGTAAAGACATAGGCCAAAAGCCCCAGCACCATGGCCCCCAGCTGCACCCACATGAGGATGCTCAGAGTCCGGGCCGAGGTCTTGAGCCGGACCAGGCGGCTGCGCTCGTCCTGGTCCGCCACCTTGTCCTCCCTGGAGGCCTTTTTGGAGAAGGCCCGGACAAAGCCGGTGACCCCCACGGCCAGCATGATGAGGGACAGGACGACGGATTTGATCTGCTGGGGGAGAAAGCTGCTGGCGTCCGCCACATCCCGATAGAGGCAGAAGGCTCCGGCGGCGGTCCAGACGATCCCCCAGAGGAGCCCCTTTTTGTTATAGATCTTCATACTGCTGATCCTCCTGCTGCTTGTTTTCCTCCAGACAGTACAGCGTCTCCATGGGCGCCTCCAGCGCCAGGGCGATGCGGTAGGCCAGGAGGAGGGAGGGGCTGTACTGCCCCTTCTCGATGGAAATGATCGTCCGCGCGGTCACGTGGACGCGGTCTGCCAGCTGCTGCTGGGTCAGCCCCGCCAGAGCGCGGAACTCTTTTACCCGGTTTTTCATGTCCCACTCCCTTTCGTGACACATGAAGGAAACTTCATGTCATCGTGTCAAAGAACTCTCTTCAGTCGCAAAAAGGGGGAGCTCGAGGGGGCAAAGCCCGCCTCGAATGGGATCAAATGCCCCCCAAAGCCTTGCCGCGCAAGGCGTGGGGCGAGCGCAGCGAGGACTTGTCCGCGGCTGGGCCGCGGGTAAGTAACGGCATTTTTCAGGCTGCAAAAAAGTCTGACATGAAGGAAATTTCATGTGAAGGTAACTTCATGTTAGCAGATGCAGAGGGAGCTGTCAAGGGGGGCACGGCAAAAAATTTCGGGGCGCTGTGCGCCCCGAAAAAGTCATGATAGCTTGTTTTGCTGCAGGGCCTGCGCCGGGAAACTTCCTATTCCCCATCGGAAAGCAAAGGAAACTGCCCTGCCGACTGCCTCTTAGTATACCAGGAGGCCCAGGCCGGTCAGCACATGATAGAGGATGGCGGCGGCCTCCTCCCGGAGGATGGGAGCCTCCGGATCCAGGGATTCCAGGAGAGATACGGCGCTGCTGTTTTCATCCATCACAAAGTCCGTCAGCAGCAGGAGGGAATCCACGGCCCAGGGGGCATAGCCGCCCGGCACCCCCGCGTCCAGAACCGGCGGGTCCTGGGAAAATTCATAGGCCTCTGTGTTGAGAAAGGCGGCAAGCCTGCCCATAATGGTGATGAACTGCTGGCAGGACATGGTCTCCTCCGGGGCAAAGCGCCCGCCGCCTACCCCCTCTACAAAGCCCATCCGGGCCATATCCCCCACGGCGGAGGCGTACCACTGGCTTGTCACATCGGTGAAGGGGTTGCCGCCGCTGGTGTAGATGCCGAGCGCCTGGGCCAGCATGGAGCAGACCTCCGCCCGGGTTATGGTGTCCTCTGGATAGAAGGCGCCGCTGCCGCTGCCCCGGAGGATGTCGTAGGTGGCCAGGGTGTTGATGGCGTCGGCATAGGGGCTGTCCGCCACGTCGGTGAACCAGCGGCTGTCCCCCGCCGCGTCAAACAGCTCCACTGCCTGGGCGGTGGTGATGTCCCTCCATCCCTCCGCTGTCCCCAGGGACAGCTCCACGTCCGGAGCCAGCGCCCCCAGCAGCGCCCGGAGGGTGACGGCCGACTCCTCTGCCGCCGCGGCGGCATTGACATAGAAATCATGCCCCACAAGGCGCAGCCGCAGCCAGCCGTCGCAGTTTTCCTCCCCCGGGTCCTCTTCACACAGCAGCAGGGCCACGGCCTCCGTGTCCGACGGAATGACAAGCAGGGTGGAGATGACGCCGATGGCGTCGGTGGTGTTGCCGTCGGCGGAGTAGAACCGGTCGGAGGTAATCTTGAAGGCGTCGCCGTCAAAATAGGGGCTGTTGGTCTCGTCCAGAACCGACTGGGCCACCCCCTTGCCGTAGGTCCGGGTGCCGACGGAGATGCCCCGGCGGGTGTCCCGGATGGCGGAGGCCACGATCTCCGAGGCGCTGGCGGTATAGGAATCGGTGAGGAGGATCAGATTCTGCTCTGTGGACGGATCCTCCCCGTACCACCCATAGGCGTAGCGGCCGTCCTTGTCCCGCATGCGCAGGAGGATGCCGCCGCCGGTAAAGGCGCCGGCAGTCTCCACGGCGGCGGTGGTGACGCCGCCGGTGTTGCTGCGGAGATCCAGCATCCAGATATGTACGTCGCCGTCATAGGTCTCCAATCCCTCCCGGACATAGTCCCCCGTGTCCTGGCCGAAGGAGCGGCAGTCGAGATAGCCGATGCCGCCGTCAAGGACGGTGGCAGTGGTGTTATGCACCTCCACAGGCTGCCGCCGGATGCGGAAGGAGAGCTGCTCCTCCCCCCGGCGTACGGTGACGGACACATAGGTCCCCTCCTCGCCCATGAGCGCGCCGGAGAGATCGTCCAGGGTAAAACCGGCACAGGATTCGCCCTCTATCTCCAGAAGGACGTCCCCCGGGCGGAGTCCCGCCGCCTCCGCGCCGCTGCCGGCAATGACGGAGACCACGTTTGCCCCCTCCTCCGCCAGCGTCAGCTCCAGTCCGACGCCCACAAAGGAGGTGTTCTGCTCCACATCGCGGAGGAACTGCTGATACTCCTCCGCCGTCATATACTCTGTGTAGGGATCCCCCAGGATCTCCAGCAGCGCATCCAGGGACTGGGCCTGGCGGGCCTCCTCCGGGATGGGGTTGACATACAGCTCGTCCAGCAGCGTCAGCGCCTGGTCCACGGTCAGCGCCGAGGCGGAGGTGAGGAGCAGGAGGGCGGTGCAGACCAGGGCCAGGATTTGCCGCAGCAGTCGTCGCATCATAGGTGAAGTCTCCTTTCCGTGTGTTCCATCCCGGGCCTAAAGAGGCCGGGCGGCATCGTTGGTAGCTGGTATTATTATACCAGGGAGGGAAAAATCTGCAACGGGTCTTTCACAGGAAATGGTTTCCACCGCGCTGTGCGCATCTCCGGGAAACGATAAAAAGATGCCCCTTCCAGGGATACAGCCCCTGAAAGGGGCATCCTTTATAAAGGGTAGGCGGGATCTCCGAGAAAAACCGGCCCTGCCGTTTTACAACTGCGCCCCGGACAGCAATGTCCGGGGCGGCGGTCAATTCCTGGCGATATAGGCAAAGCCGAAGGCGCCCGGTCCCACATGGGTGCCGATGGTGGCGCCGATCTGGCAGTCGTGGAGGCGGCTGGGAAGGAGGTTCTGCTGACGCAGCAGGGGGATCAGCTCCTCCTTTTTTTCCGGGGTGCTGGAGTAGAGGAAGTAGGAGGGGAAGACGTCGTCCACAGGATTTGCCGCCAGCAGCTTGAGGAGGCTCTTGGTGGCGGCGCCGATGCCGAAGGCCTTGGAGGCCACCGCAACCTTCCCCTCGCGAACGGCGATGATGGGCTTGAGCCGGGAGACGGTGCCGATGGCGGCCTGGGCTGCGGAGAGGCGGCCGCCCTTGCGGAGATACTCCAGGGTATCCACCACGGCAAAGATGCGGATGCGCTCCTTGAGGCGCTCCAGCTCCGCTGCGATGCCGGCGGCATCCAGGCCGCTGTCCCGCAGCTTGCAGGCATAGTTGATCAGGATCTGCATGCCGCCGGTGGCGGAGAGGGAATCCACCAGATAGATTTCGTCGTATTCGCACATCTGCCTGGCGATAAAAGCGCTCTGATAGGTGCCGCTGAGCTCGCTGGAGAGGAGAATGCAGACCACGCTGTCCCCGGCGTCCCGGGCGGCGGAAAATACCTGAAGGAACGCCTCCGGCGTGGGCTGGGAGGTGGTGGGATGGTGCTGCCCTGCAGTGAGCAGCTGATAGAATACGTCGCAGGAGAGGGTTTCCCCGTCAAAGTAGGAGGCTGGGCCAAAGTGGATGCTCATGGGAATTTTTGTCACCCGCCGCAGCTTTGCCTTGTCGGCGGGCAGGTCAGATGCGGAATCAGTGATAATACGGATCGCCATAAGGACCTCCATCATGGACGGCATCCCGCGGAGACTGCCTCCGGCGGATGCTGACGCCGCCTGTTGCGGCCGGCGGCAGGCCAAATCTGTTATTTTCCTGGGGTTAAGAGGCAAAGGAGGCGGGCCTGTTCATATGGAACCTTCCCTGCGCTCTGCAGAAAAGCGTGGAATGCCTCTGGGGATTTTTCCATCAGCTCTCCGCAGCCTCTGAAAGGGGATGCCGGGAAACGGCAGAGAGGGCCTCCAGCGTGTCTGCCGCCTCATGCAGCAGCGGCAGCAGCGTCCGGATCTTCTCCTCCCCCATGGAGGCGATCAGCTGGTCAACGATGCGCAGGGTGTGAGTGTGGGAGGCGAGATAGGCCGGGCCGCCGCCCTCCCGAAGCCGGACCTCCACCACCCGCCGGTCAAAGGCGGAGGGAGTGCGGGTAATGATTTCTTTCTCCTCCAGAGAGCGGAGGATGGCGTTCATCTGGGACTTGAGGATCTTGGTCTTGGCACACAGCTCGCTGGCGGTGAGACAGCCGCCGTCCTCCCGCCTGCGGGAGAGCAGATTGCAGACCAGCGCCTCATTAAAGGAAAGTCCCGACACCACCCAGCGGTCCCCGATGGCGGCAATCAGCTGCATCCACGCGGCAATGATATCCTCGCCCAGCTGTGACATGGGAGCACCTCCTGATTTGTTCATAAAATGAACTATAAGGGAAGAAAGGTGAGTTGTCAAGAGAAAAGTGCCTTCTGCACAGGAAAATGTGAAATATGGCGGAACAAATGGCAGTTTCTATGCGTCTAATCAGGCGAAAATGATAAAGCAGCAGGGGGCATTGGCGGAGAGCAGCGCCGGGATGGCCAGGAGGCCCCGGACATATGAGGGAGGCCGTGTGTTCCTTGATGGATGAGGAGGGGATTTGGATGCGGCGCAGATGGATGCTGGGGATCGTGGCGGCGGTGTGCCTTTTGGCGGCGGCAGCGTGCAGCGCCCCGGACAGCGGGACGGACAATGGGGAGGAGGGGGAGGAGAAACTGCCCCTGGAGGAGCTGCTGGTCCCCAACGGGAAGGAGGCCTTTGACAGGGGGTTCCTGGATATCAACGGCGCCCTGTTCCTGGAGCCGACGGATTTGCTGGCAGGGGCACGGGACTTTTTGACGCCCGGCCGTTATTTTGACCTTTTGGGCGAGGCGGAGGAGGTGATCTACCTCCCGGAGGGGAACCGGAACTACCTCAGCTATTATACCTACAGCCTGGAAAACCGGCCGGTGGTGCTGCGCTTTGCCGGGGGAAACGAGCTGGCGGGCGCCCTGGAGGGGACGCTGTGGGAGGATCTGCTGTGGGTAGGAGGATTCCGCCTCACAGGGACGCCGGAGGTATCCGTCTGCGGCATCCGGGTGGGGGACTCCCTGGAGACGGTGCTGAACACCTTCCGCATGGATACGCCCCGTCAGGGGTCCAGCTACAACGGTGAAACCGTGTGGTGGCTCTATGATGACCGGGAGGATATTTACCGGTACGGCTATCTCGTGATGGACGGGGAGCAGCCGGACTACGTCTGCTATGTGGACAGCGGCGGGCTGGTATTCGATCTCAACGAGGCGGGTGAGGTGGAGGAGATCCGCTTTACCGCGGATATTGAGACAGCGGAGTGGTATGCGCCGCCGGATGATCTCTACCCCTACGCCGCCGATATCTCCGGCACCACCTGCCCCGGCAATCTCCAGACCGACTGCCTCCGCCCCTGCTACGACGCCAGCGGGAAGTACGCCGTGGCGGGATACGGCGTCTACCAGCTCAGCTACCTGCTGCCGGAGCTGGGGCCGGGGGAGACCTACAGCTATGACTACACCGCCATGATGCAGGACGCGGCCTTCATCATCAGCGCCTGGGAGGCGGTGGAGACAGTGCGGTTTTCCTTCCAGAGCCCCATCTGGGGCTATGAATACCTGGTGGACATCACCGCAGAGATGGTGGACGAGGCCCTGGGGACGCCCCTGGACACCTTCCGCGCAGCCTGGCGCGATGAGGTGCAGCAGGGCGGCGCGGCTGACTTCTCCGCCTTTGATGAGGCGGTCCGGGCCATCCGGTGGGCGCCGGAACTGAGGACGGGGACATCCTATGAGGAGATTCGGGACGGGGCGCCGGACCTTCTGGCGGACAACAGCCGCCCCCTGGTGGAGGAGCTGCGGATCAACGGCGAATACTTTAACCTCCGGATGCTGCAGGAGAATACTGTCAGCGCCTGGCTGGGCCTGCCGACATCGGTAAAGGAGATCCCCACCTACGAGGGGGCGGAGGTCTACCGGGTGGTGACCTATGAAGGGGGCGTGATCCTGGGCGGCTGGACCCCGGGGGGCTATACAGAGCAGATCGAGACCGCCGGCGCACTTTACGTTGACGGGACCGCCCCCGTCAACGTCAACGGCATCCAGGTGGGGGACAGCGCGGAGAAGGTGATCCGCAGCTTTGCCGTCCAGGGGGCCTATGAGACCGCCCTGCCGGGCTATGGCGTTGGCGAAGCAGTGGTGCTCTACGGTGATGTAGGGCATATGGGGCAGTACGGCTACGCGGCCATGGAGGACGGAAAGCTCACCCAGATTGTCTATGGCGCCGGGGATAACGGCGTTGTGACCTATTTCCTGGATGAAAATGAGACCGTCAGCGCCATCCGCTGCCAGCTGGAGGGAGACATGGTCTTGCCCATAGAGCCGTAGAGCCGCACCTGGCGGCCAAAGGCACAGGGAACAGGAAAAAAGGGAGAGACAGCCGCGGCGCTGGGCGCCGGGCTGTCTCTCCCCTGACTTTTTGCCAGTTCACTTCTTGTCGGTGGTCTGGCTGCTCTTTTTATCCGTACCCTTGCAATTCTGACTGCCGGTCTGATTGCTGGTCTGGTTGCTGCTCTTGTTCTTATCCATGTCTGTCACCTCCTTTGCAAGACTGCGTACGGGCCTATTCTGCCCGCTGGGCAGAAAAATATACCGCCCCGGGGATAAAATTCCCCGGGGCGGCTTATACTACCGGTACTTCAGATAAGGAGGAGATAGGGATGGAACTTCAAAACAGCGTCACAAAGGACAATTTGCTGCGGGCCTTTGCCGGGGAGAGCCAGGCCCGCAACCGCTACGAGATCGCCGGGGCCGTGTGCAAAAAACAGGGCCTGGAGGTGCTGCAGATGATCTTTGCATACACCGCGGGGCAGGAGAAGGAGCATGCGGAGATCTTCTATAAGCATCTTAAGCAGGCGGGCTGCAACAATATCGTGATCTCCGCCGGATACCCGGTGGACCGGACGGAGGACCCGGCCCAGCTGCTGCAGCTGGCGTCGGCGCACGAGGACGACGAGTTTGCCGATATCTACCCCGCCTTCGGCGAGAAGGCCAAGGAGGAGGGCTTTCCCCAGATCGCGGCCTCCTTTCAGATGATCGCCGCCATTGAGAAGGTCCACTCCGAGCGCTTTGCCCGGTTTGCAAAGCTGATGGAGCAGGGCAGGCTCTTTGTCAGCGAGGTGGAGACGGAATGGATCTGCCTCAACTGCGGCCACGTCCTCAAGGGCCTGCAGGCGCCGGAGCGCTGCCCGGTCTGCGACCACAGCCGGGGCTATTTCATCCGCATGGAGCTGTCCCCCTTCCAGCGATAGCGGGGGCGGCGTGCATCAGCGGTCCGCTCAACACAGCGGGCCGCTGATTTTTTGCGCGCTGTGAAGGACTTATCCTCTCCTTCGTGTCAGGAAAATCCCGATAATGGCTCCGATTAAAAGCAGCGGCGACAGCCTGACAAAAAGCCACTCAAATACATGGAAGACCGCGCCGAAGACGGCGGTCTCAGGGTCGCTGTAATCCCACTCCAGGTATGGGCTGCCCCATGCGCCCAACACGGCAAAAAGAATTATGATGACCGCACACGATATGATAAAGAACCCATGCAGCGCCTTTCTCCGCGCATCCTTCCTCTGTGCCAGCTGCAGGTTTATAACCTCCAGCTTTTCAGAAATTGCCTTGATTGCCTGCAGGCTGTCAGCCTCCGGCGCTGTAAAAGTTTCTCCGAGCAGAGTGCTGACAGGGGTTTCCAGCGCCTCTGACAGGGAGATCAGCATATCAGAATCAGGAACCGACAGCCCCTGCTCCCATTTCGAGATGGTCTGCCGCACCACATGCAGCTTGACGGCAAGCTCCTCCTGGGAAAGCCCCTTTGATTTTCTGACTGCCCTGATATTTTCATTCAGCATAGGGAATGCACTCCTTTCTGGATGACACTATTGTACGAAAAATATCCCGTTGCTTCAAGCAATGCAGGCTAACATTCCGAAACATCCGGACAGAGGCTCTTCTGCCGCCGGTTATCTGGGGGACCCGAAGGTTTTCCCTTTACAAGCGCCGGGAAAACTGCTATACTAAATGACGCAAATCAATGAATCGCCGCGGCAGGGGAAGTCCGGTGAAAGACCGGCGCAGTCTTACCTCTACTGTATTCGCCCATGAGGCGTAAGCCAGAATACCGCGCCGCGGCATGCAGCACAGTGCTCTTAGGTGGAGAGACTGCGTGGCCCGGTTCCGGTGCGGCACGCCCTTTCCAGTTTGGGAGGGGCGTTTTTCTTTTGCATTTGTGCCCGCCGGGAGCAGAGAAGGGGGAGAGGGTTTGGCAAAGCTGGAGCACTACATCAGCGTGGGGCAGAAACGGCTGCGCTGCGGATATACCACAGGGACCTGCGCCGCGGCTGCGGCCAGGGGGGCGGCGGAGGCGCTGCTGACGGGCCGGTTTCCACCGGCGGTGACGCTGACCACCCCCGCCGGCATCGACGTGACGGCGGACCTTCTCCACTCGTCTGCCGGTCCCGGCTGGGCCGCCTGCGCCGTGGAGAAGGACGGCGGGGATGACCCCGACGCCACCGACGGCGCCCTTGTTTATGCAAGAGTGGAGAAGACTGCCGCCGGGATCACCATTGACGGAGGCGAGGGCGTGGGCCGGGTGACAAAGCCGGGCCTTGACCAGCCGATGGGGGCCGCGGCCATCAACTCCACCCCCCGGCGGATGATCGCCGCGCAGCTGGAGGCGGCGGCGAGAGACCACGGCTATGCCGGCGGGTTTTCCGTTGTGATCTCTATTCCCCAGGGCTCGGCCCTGGCGAAAAAGACCTTTAACCCCAGGCTTGGGATCGTGGGCGGCATCTCGGTGCTGGGTACCGGGGGCATTGTCCGGCCCATGAGCGAGGAGGCGCTGATGGAGACCACCGGGGCGGAGCTGTCTACCATCCGCGCCAGGGGAGAGGACCATGTGCTGGTGACCCCGGGCAACTACGGGGAGGACTTCTCCTGGGATGTGCTCCGCCTCAGCCTGCGGCGCTGGGCCATGTGCAGCAACTACATCGGCGACGCCATTGACCGGGCGGTGTCCCTGGGGTTCAAGAGCTTTCTCCTGGTGGGCCATTTGGGAAAGCTCATCAAGGTGGCCGGCGGCGCTATGAATACCCACTCCCGCACAGCCGACGGCCGGCGGGAGACACTCTGTGCCCACGCCGCCCTCTGCGGGGCGGACCGGGGACTGGCGGAGCGGCTCTTTGCCTGCCTTACCACCGACGAGGCCATCCCCCTTCTGGACGAGGCGGGACTGCGGGAGGCCGTGATGGCCTCCGTGGCCAAGGCCCTGGGGGAAAACCTTCGCCGCCGGGCGGGGGAAATGAAAATTGGCGCCCTGTTTTTCTCCAATAAGTTCGGCGTCCTGGGGATTACCCCCGGCGCGGACGAGCTTTTGGCGATCCACAGCGCCGGGACAGACAAAAAATCTGCGGAGTAACATCCGATGTAAGAGAACGTTGGGAGGAAATCTACTATGATCCATTTTGTTGGCGCCGGCAGCGGCGGCGCGGACCTGATCACCGTCCGGGGCGCGCGGCTGCTGGGCGAGGCGGACTGCATCATCTACGCCGGGAGCCTGGTAAACCCGGAGGTGCTGCAGTATAAAAAAGAGGGGTGCAAGGTTTTTGACAGCGCCGGGATGACTCTGGAGGAGGTCCTGGCGGTGATGGAGGAGAACGAGAAGGCCGGGAAGGACACCGTCCGCCTCCACACCGGCGATCCCAGCATCTACGGGGCCATCCGGGAGCAGATGGACGAGCTGGACCGCATGGGCCTTCCCTACGATGTGACGCCGGGGGTCTCCTCCTTCTGCGGGGCGGCTGCGGCGCTGAAGGCGGAGTACACCCTGCCGGAGGTGAGCCAGAGCGTTATTATCACCCGCATGGCGGGGCGGACCCCTGTGCCGGAGGGGGAGGCGCTGCGGAAGATGGCCAGCCACGGCTGCACCATGGTGCTCTTTCTCTCCACGGGCCTTCTGGAGGACGTGGAGCGGGAGCTTTTGGCCGGCGGCGCCTACACCGCCGAGACACCCGCGGCCATTGTCTACAAGGCCACCTGGCCGGATGAAAAGGTGTTCCGCTGCACCGTGGGGACCCTGGCGAAAACCGCCAAGGAGAACCACATCACCAAGACAGCCCTGATCACGGTGGGCGGCTTTTTGGGCAATACCTATGAGCGCAGCAAGCTCTATGACCCCACCTTCACCCACGGCTGCCGGGAGGCCAGCCGATGAACATCGCCCTCACCGCCTTTACCCGGCGGGGGGCGGCGCTGGCCCAGGCCCTGGCCCGGGCGCTGTCCGGGGACGGGCATGCGTGCACCCTGGCCTGGGGGGAAAAGCTGGCCGCGGAGCTGGGCGTGGGGGATGCCTATGAAAGCCTTGGCCTCTGGGCGGGAGAGCGGTTCGCCGATGCGGACGCGCTGATTTTTGTAGGGGCCTCGGGCATTGCGGTGCGGGCCATTGCGCCCTATGTAAAGGACAAGTTTACCGATCCGGCGGTTTTGAGCGTGGACGAGGCGGGGCGGTTTGCGGTGCCCCTCCTCAGCGGCCATGTGGGCGGGGCCAACGACCTGGCCCGCCGGGTGGCCGCCATTACCGGCGGCGCCGCGGCCATCTCCACCGCCACCGACGTCAACGGCCTTTTCGCCGTGGACGAGTGGGCGGTGAAACACCGCATGGCTATCACCGACCGCCGCCTTGCCAAGGCGGTGTCCGCCGCCCTCCTGGCGGGACAGCGGGTGGGCTTTGCCAGCGACTTTGCCATGGATTGCCCGGAGGGGCTGTACGAGGGGAAGGCGGACCTGGGCGTGTGGGTCACCTGCCGCCCGGGCGGCGGCCCCTTCCGGGAGACGCTGCGGCTGGTGCCCCGGTGCCTGGCGCTGGGCATCGGCTGCCGCCGGGGGACCGGGGAGGCGGCCATCCGCACCGCCGTGGAGGAGGCCCTCATGGGCTGGGATCTGGCGGCGGTGGGTCAGGTAAGCACCATTGAGCTGAAAAAGGACGAGGCGGGCCTTCTGGCCTTCTGCGCCTCCCTGGGCGTCCCCTTAGTGACCTACACGGCGGAGGAGCTGAATGCGGCAAAGGGGGACTTCACCCCTTCGGAATTTGTAAAGGGCGTCACCGGCGTGGACAACGTCTGCGAGCGCTCGGCCGTCCTCTCCGGGGGACGGCTCGTGATCCCCAAGCGGGCGGGAAACGGCGTCACTGTGGCGGCGGCGCTGCTGCCCGGCTTTTAAGGAATCTGGAAAATGGATCAATCATCCGGTAAGGAGAATGGAGATATGACACTGACAGTAGTTGGCCTGGGCCCCGGCGCGGGCCGGGACCTCACCGGCCGGGCGTATGACGCCATCCAGGCCGCGGACCTGGTGGTGGGGTACACCGCCTATATCGCCCTGATCAAGGATCAGTTCCCGGACAAGGAGATGACCTCCACCGGGATGAAGAAGGAGGTGGACCGCTGCCGCATGGCGGTGGAGGCCGCCGTGGGTGGAAAAAATGTGGCCGTGGTCTGCTCCGGCGACTCCGGGGTCTACGGCATGGCCGGCCTGATCTATGAGGTGGCCCGGGAGTATCCGCCCATCGATATCGAGGTGGTGCCCGGCATTACCGCCGCCTGCGGCGGCGCGGCAGTGCTGGGAGCGCCGCTGACCCACGACTTTGCGGTCATCTCCCTCAGCGATCTGCTGACGCCCTGGGAGAAGATTGAAAAGCGGCTGGCCGCGGCGGCGGAGGCGGACTTCGTCATCTGCCTCTACAATCCCCGCAGCCACAGCCGGAGGGACTACCTCCAGCGCTCCTGCGACATTCTGCTCTCCCACGGCAAGTCCCCGGACACGGTCTGCGGCTATGTGCAGAACATCGGCCGGGAGGGGGAGCGGGGCGTCACCTGCACGCTGAAGGACCTGCGGGACAACGAAGAGGTGGATATGTTCACCACCGTCTTTGTGGGCAACAGCCAGACCAGCCTCATCGGCGGCAAGATGGTGACCCCCCGGGGATACCTCCAGCGGGAG
>CAJFPI010000172.1 GCA_904398675.1 uncultured Oscillospiraceae bacterium | reverse complement strand
GGCCCAGCCGGTGTCGCTGATGGTCAGGTGCAGCCCCTCCGGGTTCACGCACTGCCAGTATTTGGCGGTGATGAAGTGGCCCAGGGGATATTTGCAGCAGTGGGCGGCGATCTTGGGATAGCCGGTGGTGCCGGAGGTGAAGAACATCAGCATCAGGTCCTCGCCCTTGATGCTCTCGCCGGAGCGGACAAACTCATCGCTGAAGAGGCGGAACTCCCCGTCAAAATCGTGCCACCCCTCCCGGGCCTCTCCCACAATGATCTTGGTAAGGCTCTCGCTGATGCCCGCCGCCGCGGCGCCGGCCTCCACATGGTCAGGCACATGGTCGTCGCCGGTTGCAATGATGGCGGTGACCCCGGCTGCCTTGAACCGGTACTCCAGGTCGTGGGGGAGCATCTGGTTGGAGGCGGGGATGGCGATGGCACCCAGCTTGTGCAGGCCCAAAATGGCAAACCAGAACTGATAGTGCCGCTTGAGGATCAGCATTACCCGGTCGCCCTTTTTGACGCCCAGGGAGCGGAAGTAGTTGGCCGCCCGGTTGGAGTAGCGGCGCATGTCGCTGAAGGTGAAGTAGCGCTCCACCTTGTTCTTGTCCACATGGAGCATGGCCAGCTTATCCGGTTTCCGCCGGGCCAGCTTGTCCACCACATCGAAGGCAAAGTTAAAGCTGTCCTCCCCCTTGAAGGCAATGGACTGCAGGGAGCCGTCCTCCCCCTCCTGAACGTCGATGTAGTCCTCCCACACCCGCTTTTCCCGGGATTTCTCCGGGGGACGCTCCAGCTTTTTCTCCTTGGCGGGGAGGGGGATCTCCTCGGCGCTGTTGAGAACGATGGCGTAGAAGATGCAGTCCCTGCCGCCGGTGGCGATCATGCCGTGGGGGGCGGTGGAATTATAGTAGATGGTGTCGCCGGGGTTCAGGATCTCGATGTGCTCGCCCACCTGCACCTTCAGCTGGCCCTGGAGGACGATGTCGCACTCCTGGCCCTCATGGGTGGTGACCTCGATGGGCCGGAGCTGGGCCTCGTCGCTGTACTGGGCCACCACATAGAGGGGCTCCGCCACCCGCTTTTTAAAATGGGGCGCCATGTTGAAGTAGGTCATGCCGTGGGCGTGCTCGATGTGCTGTCCCTCCCCGGCCCGGGTCAGGGTGTAGTTCAAAAGGCGGGGACTGGAGCCCTCAATGATGTCCGTCACGTCCACGCCGAACACCTGGGCGCAGCGGTAGATAAAGGCGAAGTTCAAATCGTTCTGCCCGGTCTCGCAGGCCTGATACTCCGCAAGGCTCACCCCGGTCTCCGCCGCCATCTGCTCCTGGCTCAGCCCCTCGATCTCCCGCAGCTCGCGGATGCGGCCCGCCATCTCCTGCAGCTTGAAGTCCAGTCCCTTGATCTGCTGTTTCATCATACGTCCTCCTTTTTCTTTGAGGCAAAGAAAAAACTCGCCTCAAAGATCGATAAAATCCTTGAGACGAGTAAAAAGCTACCCGCGGTACCACTCAAATTGCACTCCCAGAGGGAGTACCACTCATCAGGCTCCAACAAGCCCTAGGCCATTGACGCAGCCGTTACGGGAAGGGTCTACTGCCGGAAACCGGGTTCTTCCTTCCAACTCAGGAGCTACAAACCGCTGTCTTTCCCTTGGTGGCTCGCACCAGCCGCCACCTCTCTGAAAGGGTCCCAACAGGATCCTCTCCGTCATCGTCTTTTTCCACTATTGAATTATGGTACAGATTTTATCATATCCCACGCCGGAGGTCAAGAGAAAATTTTTGCCGTTTTTGCCGCAGGGCGGCACTCTTCCTGTGTTTTTCGGAGCCTGCACCCCGCGGCCCTGCCGCCCGCCCCTGGGCGGCGGCACATGTCTCGCAGAGCTCCGCCCGCCACAGCGGGCGGAATCCATTCCAGTCATTTTTCCCAGGAGATGTGCCTGGGAAAATCCATTGACCCGCGCGCCTTGGGCGTGCATGCCAATGCATAAGATGGTCCGGAGCGGGACATGCGCCCGCGCAGGACACCGCTGCCCCCGGCCGCAGTCGGCCAGGGCCGCCTTTGCTGTGCAAAGGCGAGGGGGTTATCGCGGGAGTCGTGCTGCGGCGCGGCTCCCGCGTATCTAAGGGGGACAGCGTCCCCCTTAGAGGGGTCATAGTTTGTTGCGGATGATCTTGCCGCTGATGGTCTTGGGCAGCTCGTCCCGGAACACCACGATCCTTGGATATTTATACGGCGCCGTGTTCTTCTTGACGTATTCCTGGATCTCCTTTTTCAGCTCCTCGGTGCCCTCGGTACCCTTGGTGAGGACGATGGACGCCTTTACCACCTGGCCCCGGATGGGATCCGGCGCGGCGGACACGCCGCACTCCAGCACATAGGGCAGCTCCATGATGACGCTCTCGATCTCAAAGGGCCCG
>CAJFPI010000171.1 GCA_904398675.1 uncultured Oscillospiraceae bacterium | reverse complement strand
GACGATGTTCTCCGGACGGGCGCGCTTGATGCCGGTGGCGGTGGCGGGGGCGCGGCCGTGGGCGGCCTCGATCATGTCGCAGGTGAAATAGTCGTAGGCCATCACCGCGCAGCCCACCGGGGCCACGCCGATGGTCTTGCCCTCGATGCCCAGATTGTCAATGGCCTCCGCCACCAGGCGGTGGATAATGCCGTGGGGGCAGCCGGGGCAGTAGTGGAGAACGGCGTCGGTCAGCGCCTTGGGTTTTTGAAATACAATGGCCATGATTAGTTGCCTCCTTTCGCGGCTTCGCGGATGCTCTGGAGCACCTGGGCGGGGCTGGGAATCATGCCGCCCACCCGGTTGCAGAGGGTCACCGGCCTCCGGCATTCGGTGGCCAGGCGGATGTCGTCAATCATCTGTCCCATGTTCAGTTCCACAGAGATGAAGGACTTCACCTGATCCGCGGCGTCCCGCAGGACCTTCTTGGGGAAGGGCCACAGGGTGATGGGACGGATAAGGCCGGCCTTGATCCCCTCGGCCCGGGCGGCCACCACGGCGTTTTTCGCCACGCGGGCCGCAATCCCAAAGGCCACCACGCAGTAGTCCGCGTCATCCATCATGTACGTCTCATAGAGGACTTCATTCTCCTCCACAACTTTGTACTTCTCGTAGCGCTCCACATTCTTGCGCTCCAGAATCTCCGGCTGGAGGTAGAGGGAGTTGACAATATTGTGCTTGCGCTTGCACTCTGTCCCTGTGAGGGCCCAGGGTTTGTCGTAGTGCTCCACCTCCACATCCTCAAAGGAGATGGGTTCCATCATTTGGCCGATGGTACCATCGGCCAGGATCATGGAGATCATGCTGTACTTGTCCGCCAGGTTGAAGCCCTTGACAGTGAGGCTGGCCATCTCCTGGACGGAGGCGGGAGCCAGGACGATCATGTGGTAATCGCCGTGACCGCCACCCCGGGTAGCCTGGAAGTAGTCAGACTGGCTAGGCTGAATACCGCCAAGGCCGGGACCACCACGCTGGACGTTGACCACGAAGGCGGGGACGTCGCTGCCGGCGATGTAGCTGAGCCCCTCCCCCATCAGGGAGATTCCGGGACTGGAGGAGGAGGTCATGACCCGCGCCCCCGCGGCGGCGGCGCCGTAGACCATGTTGATGGATGCCACCTCGCTCTCCGCCTGGAGGAAGACGCCGCCGATCTTGGGCATCTTCTTGGCCATGTAGGCGGCAATCTCCGTCTGGGGGGTGATGGGATAGCCGAAATAGTGGCGGCAGCCGGCCCGGATCGCCGCCTCGGCGATGGCCTCGTTGCCCTTCATCAATACGCGTTCTGCCATAGTTTCTCCCTGCCTTTCTCTACTTCTCAACCGTGATGATGCAGTCCGGGCACATGGTGGCGCAGAAGGCGCAGCCGATGCACTGGCTCTCATCCGTCATCTCCGCCGGGGAATAGCCCTTCTTGTTGATCTTGTCCTTGGCAATGGCCAGGATGTGCTTGGGACACGCCTCCACGCACAGCCCGCAGCCCTTGCAAAGGTCCGTGTTGAACGTCACTTTTGCCATGATGGGGTCCTCCTCCTCATAAACTTGATTTTCTCACTTCTGTATAAATCTTTCAAAAGCCGGCCGCTCCCCGTCTGTTCCCTATCCGAAGAGGGGGCGGGGCGGCGGGGCCCGGCGCTGCTCGGGCAGATCAAAGTATTTCTTCTGCAGGCGCATGGGAAGAAGATTCTCCACTTTCCCCTGCAGCTCGGCCGCCACGGTCTCCTCCGCCGTGGTCATCCACACGGGAAGGCCGCTGATCGCGCTCAGCTCCGCCAGATAGGGCAGAGCGTCCAGCACGGTTTTTGCCGTGGTCTCCGGCCCCAGGTTTGCGTTGTTCACAATGGCGGTAAAGGGCAGATGCCCCGCCTCCTCGATCTCCCGCATCACCTCCAGGGCCTCCTGGGGCGTGGCGGTGAGGGGGCGGTAGGGGTTTGCCACAAAGGCCATCTGGTAGTCGTTCTCCTCCTTCAGGTAGGGGACGTACCGCCCCAGGGCATAGGCACCCCGGTCGTCGCCGCCGATGTCCATAATGGCGTAGGCGCCCCGGTTTTCCACAAGGCCGTAGGCCTCCGCCGGCAGGGCGGGCAGGTCCACGTTGGAGTTGGCGAACTGGGGAGAGATCAGGCGGATGCCTGCCGCGGCCAGATCGTCCTCGCTGTCCTTGGTGCGGAAATAGGGGTTCACGATGTCCAGATCCGCCACCGCCACCTCCTTGCCCAGGCTCCGGAGATACAGGGCGTAGTTGACGGCGATATTGGTTTTTCCCGAGCCGTAATGCCCGGCAAAGAGGGTTACGCGTTTATGTTCCATACTTGCTTGCCTCGCAGAGCTCCGGCCGCCGCAGCGGACGGAATCAAATCCAATTCGTCCTTTCCGGCGACATGCGCGTCGGAAAGGACTCCCTGCATGGCTCCGGGGCCGACTTTTTCGCGAGAAATCGAGGTCCCGGCGCCATGGAATTTCTCTCGTGAAAGAGACCGCGGTCTCTTTCACGATTAAAGTTTGTTGCGGATGATCTTGCCGCTGGTGGTCTTCGGCAGAGCGTCCCGGAACACCACGATCCGGGGGTATTTATAGGGGGCGGTGTGCTCCTTGACGTAGTTCTGGATCTCCTTTTTCAGCTCCTCGGTGCCTTCGGTGCCCTTGGTGAGGACGATGGACGCCTTCACCACCTGCCCCCGGATGGGATCCGGCGCGGCGGACACGCCGCACTCCAGCACATAGGGCAGCTCCATGATGACGCTCTCGATCTCAAAGGGCCCG
>CAJFPI010000170.1 GCA_904398675.1 uncultured Oscillospiraceae bacterium | reverse complement strand
CTTTGTGTAAAATAGGCAAATTGCGGGCGGTTTTTTCGGCATTTCTCACGAGATTTTTCCTGTCAAGGAGAATCGCTTGCACGTCTCTTGCAAAAATGCAAGAAACAGCAAGAAAACCTGCATTTCTTTAAGAGGCGGCATTCATCTGCGGCAGGATACTTTTGGGCGGATCACGACCGCGCATCGGCACTAAAATTTGCAGAAACGAAAGAACTCGGCAAAAATCCAACCTCTTCGGCGGATGCAGTTTTCGGGAAAACAGGGCTCAAAATTGAGAAATCAGGAAATACATCTTGCAAAACAGCGCCGTTTCCTGTATGATATAGGTAATGTGCCGTTCAACTGGCAAAAGAATCTATGAAGGAGAAATGGAAAATGAAGAGAGTTCTTGCATTTGTGCTGGCGGCGATGCTGGCGCTGGCCCTGGTGGCCTGCGGCGGCAGCGGCCTGAACTTTACTACCGGCGGCGCCGAGGGTACTTATTACGGCTTTGGCAGCGTCCTGGCCACCAAGGTGGGCGGCGAGACCGACACCAAGGTCACGGCTATCACTTCCGGCGGCTCCAAGGCCAACATCGAGGCCATGGAAGCCGGCGACGCCCAGCTGGGCTTTGTCCAGTCCGACGTGATGGCCTACGCCTATGAGGGGACCAACCTCTTTGCCGACAGCGGCAAGATTGAGGACTTCTCCACTGTGGCCGCCCTCTATATGGAGCAGGTCCAGATCGTGACGCTGGATCCCGCCATTCAGAGTGTTGCGGACCTGGCGGGCAAGACCGTGTCCATCGGTGACGCGGGCTCCGGCGTGTATTTCAACGCCATTGACATCCTGGGCTGCTACGGCCTGACGGAGGAGGATATCAACGCTGTCTATGAGGACTTCGGCACCAGCGCCGAGAGCCTCCAGGACGGCAAGATCGACGCGGCCTTTGTGGTGGCCGGCGCCCCCACCAACGCCATCTCCACCCTGGCGGCCACCCGGGACGTGTACCTGGTGAGCCTGGACGACGAGCATATCAACACGCTGATTGAGACCTCCCCCTACTACAGCAAAAACGTGATCGCCGCCGACGTCTACGGCACCGACAGCGACTGCACCACCGTGGCGGTGGGCGCCGTGGTCATCGCCCGGGACGACGTCAGCGAGGACGATGTGTACAACTTTGTCTCCGCCATCTTCGAGAATCTGGATGACATCACTGCCTCCCACGCCAAGGGAGCGGAGCTGAATCTGGACTTCGCCACCTCTGTGACCACTGTGCCCTATCATGCCGGCGCGGCTAAGTACTTTGCCGAGAAGGGCTATGACGTCCCTGTGAAGTAACACAAGGGCAACATGATTGTTTTGGGACTACGGCGGAGGGAACTCCGCCGTAGTCCTCCCATCTCACGGCGCACTTGCCGCCGGGGGAATTTCATAAGAGAAAGGGCGGAGGAAATGAGTTTTTTCAGCAAAAAAGAAACAGAAAGGGAGAAAGCGGCGGAAACCGCCGCTGCGTATGAAGAAGACGACATGTCGGTAGGCACGGCTGCCGACGTGGAAGAGATGATGAAAAAGTATGACCGGGAGTCCAATGTGCGGATCTGGGAGGGGGTCCCCAAGCAGATCGTCCGCTTTATCATGGCGGCCTTCTCGGTCTACAGCATCGTCATCACTTTGACCTATAAGGGCATGCAGGAGGTGACGCTGACGGCCTTCCTGGGCCTCATCGTCATCATCGGCTATCTGAACTATCCCCGGAAGAAGGGCAGCGTCAAGGTCAACTATATCCCCTGGTATGACATAGTCATCATGGTGGCCGGCGCCGGATCCCTGTTCTACTACACCTTCAACGCCAAGGCCATTGTGGACCAGGCCAGCCGCATCACAGAAAACCCGCTGATGGTGGTGCTGGCGGTGATCGCCATTTTGTCCCTGATGGAGCTGTGCCGCCGGTGTGTGGGCATCCCCATCCTGGTGGTGGTGGGCGCTATTTTGATCTACACCTTTGCCAATGTCCGGTTCGGCAAGGTCATCTATGATCTGTTCTATGCCAAGACCGGCATCATGAACACCCCCATCCGGGTCTGCGCCCAGTACATCGTGGTGTTTATCATCTTCGGCGCCTTCCTGGAGCGGACAGGCATCGCCACCTTTTTCATCAACTTCGCCAACTGCGCCGTAGGCCGGTTCTCCGGCGGCCCGGCCAAGGTGGCCGTCATCGCCAGCGCCCTGGAGGGCATGGCCTCCGGCTCCTCCGTGGCCAATACCGTGGGCTCCGGCTCCATCACCATCCCCATGATGAAACGGACCGGCTATAAGCCGGAGTTTGCCGGGGCGGTGGAGGCGGCCGCCTCTACCGGCGGACAGATCATGCCGCCCATCATGGGTGCCGCGGCCTTCCTGATGGCGGAGTATATCGGCGTGCCATACGCCACGGTGGCAGTGACGGCGATTTTGCCGGCGGTGCTGTACTTTGCGGGCATCTATATCGCCGTGCACCTGGAGGCCAAGAAACTGGGCCTCAAGGGCATCCCCAAGGACCAGCTCCCCAAGGTGCGGGAGATCATCAAGAAGGTGTACCTCCTGCTGCCGCTGGTGGTGCTGGTGTGGCTGGTGTCCAGCGGCACCCGGACCATGGCCAGCTCCGCCGCCATCTCCATTCTGGTGGCTATCATCGTGGGCCTTCTCAACTGGATCTTTTCCAGAGAGGACGCCCTGACCTTCGGTAAATTCATTGACGCGCTGGAGGCCGGCGGCCGCGGCACCATTACGGTGGCGGCGGCCTGCGCCATGGCCGGTATCGTGGCGGGGTGCATCACCTCCACCGGCCTTGCCTCCAAGCTGATCACGGCCATTATCTCCGTCTCCGGCGGACACGCCATTATCGCGCTGTTTTTGACCATGATCTGCTGCATCGTGCTGGGCATGGGCGTGCCCACCACGGCAAACTACTGCATCATGGCCGCCACCTGCGCCCCCATCCTGATCTCCCCGGAGATCGGCATTCCCACCATGGCGGCCCACTTCTTCGTATTCTACTTCGGCATCGTGGCGGATATCACCCCGCCTGTGGCCCTGGCGGCCTACGCCGGCAGCGCCATCGCCAAGTCCGACCCCATGAAGACGGGCATCACCGCCACCAAGCTGGCGATCGCGGCCTTTATCGTGCCATATATCTTTGCCCTCAGTCCCCAGATGCTCTTTGTAGATGTGGACAGTGTCTTCCAGGTGGTCCAGATCTGCATCAGCGCCCTGCTGGGCATCTTCGGCATTGCCGCAGCACTGAATGGCTTCATTTTCCGCAGGCTGTCCATACCCCTGCGGGTCCTGCTGGCTGTAGGCGGCCTTGGGATGATGATTCCCGGCACGCTGACCGATATTGTCGGGCTGGCCTTGGTGGCTGCAGTGTGCATTTACGAGTACCTGGCCAGCAAGCGGGAGAATGCTGCTCCCCCTGCAGCCAACGCGTAAAGGCGCAATAGTGTTTGACTGTCTGCAGAGAAAAACATGTGAACAGGCAAAAAGACGGCGGAGCCAGTACACTGGCTCCGCCGTCTTTTTACTGCAGGGGCGTATGGTCACCAAACCTCGGCAATGCCTTCTCCAGAGCGGCGGGCGGACACGCCCCGGCGGTGCTGCGCGCCGCCGGGGACCCCAAAGGCTGAACCTGCGCGGGGCGGATAAACCGCCCCATGCGCCAAGGCTCTGCCTGGCGGCAAAGCGCTTGTACGCCGCACCTGCGGTGGCGGAGCGTCCTCTTGCACTGCAAGTCGTAAGCCTTGCAACACAAGGCATGCAGGGCATTTGATAGCATTCGGGGCGGGCCTTGCCCCCTCGAGCCCCCTCCTGCCACCCGCAGTCTCATCCCCTCTTGGGAGCGTTTCTTGACATGTTGAAACGTCCCTCCGGCAGTAGCCGGAGGGACGTTTTGATATTTCTTATTCCTCGGCCAGGGCTTTCGCCTCGGCAATGGCCTTCTCCTGGGCGGCGGGAGGACACTCCTCGTAGCGCACAAAGTGGAAGGTGAAGGAGCCGCGGCTCTGGCTCATGGACCGGAGATCGATGGCGTAGGTAGACATCTCCGCCATGGGGACCTCTGCTTCCACGATCTGATCGCCGTCGCCGGTGGGCGTCATGCCCATCACGCGGCCCCGGCGCTTGTTGAGATCCCCGATGATATCGCCCATGTAGGCGTCGGGGATGGTGACCTTCAGCTCGCCGATGGGCTCCAGCAGCACGGGGGACGCCTCGGGCAAAGCGGCCTTGTACGCCAGCTGCGCAGCGGTTTTGAAGGCGATTTCCGAGGAGTCCACCGGGTGATAGGAGCCGTCCACCAGGGTGGCCTTCAGGAACACCACGGGGTAGCCCGCCAGCACGCCGTGCTGGCATGCCTCCCGCAGGCCCTTCTCCACGGCGGGGAAGAAGTTCTTGGGTACGCTGCCGCCGAAGACCTCCTCGGCGAAGATCATGTCCTCGCTCTCATCCTGGGGCTCAAAGACGATATGCACGTCGCCG
>CAJFPI010000169.1 GCA_904398675.1 uncultured Oscillospiraceae bacterium | reverse complement strand
CGCGGTGAGCTGGCTGGACGCCAAGGCCACCAAGGAGCTCAACGACGCCGGCCCCTCCCAGCCCATCAGCAAGGAGGGCTGCACCGATCCTGTGAAGGGCTACTACCCCGATGTGGACCGGATGGTTCACGAGGCGTCCCACGGCGCCCTGGAGCATGTGAGCCTCTACTCCATTATGGAGGATCCCATGACCAGCTGCGGCTGCTTTGAGTGCATCTGCGGCATTGAGCCCATGAGCAACGGCGTGATCATTGTCAACCGGGAATACAAGGGCATGACGCCTACCGGCATGACCTTCGGCGAGCTTGCCAGCATGACTGGCGGCGGCGTGCAGACCCCCGGCTTTATGGGCCATGGCCGCCACTTCATCGCCAGCCACAAGTTTGCCGCCGCCGAGGGCGGCCCCGCCCGCATCGTCTGGATGCCCAAGGAGTTGAAGGACGACGTGGCCCCCCGTCTGAACCAGACCGCCAAGGAGATGTACGGCATCGACAATTTCTGCGACATGATCGGCGACGAGACCATCGCTGAGGACGCGGAGACCCTGCTGACCTTCCTGACGGAGAAGGGCCACCCGGCGCTGAGCATGGAGCCCCTGATGTAACACGAGCCGCCGGCCCGGCACAGCGTTTCTGCGCCGGACGGGATTGTGACCGTGCCCTGACAGGAGGAGGGATCGTTCCCTCCTCCTGTTTTGCCGCTGGAAAAGGGGAGAAAAGTGCAAATTGCCAAAAAATTAACGGGATATTGCTTGACAAGGCCCCGCCGCCCCGATATACTAGGCTCAAAGAGCTATGGGGCCGTCATGTGCAGGCGGCGGAAGAGGAGAGAGACGCACTATGTTCACCGTGACATTCCATGTGACCGGCACGGAGCCGGTTGTGATCAGCGCCAATGGAGGAGAGAACCTCCTGGATGTGGCCCGAAAGGCCAACGTGGCCATTGACGCGCCCTGCTCCGGCAACGGGGCCTGCGGCAAGTGCCGGGTCCGGCTGGTGAAGGGACTGCTGGACTCCCCCATCAACCGCCACCTCACCAGCGAGGAGTATGAGGCGGGATGGCGCCTGGCCTGCTGCGCCAAGGTGGCGGGGGACGTGGACATCGAGGTGCCGGACATCGCCTCCGCCTACCGCAGCCGCATGAAGATGGCGGACCTGGAGTCCCCCGAGGAGGTCGCTATTTTTGACCAGCTGCGGCAGCAGCTGATGGAGGCGGGGTTCCAGTTCCACAGCGACCTCAGCTTTCTTCCCATCTCCCTGACGGAGCCGGATCTCTCGGACACCATGCCGGACAATGAGCGGGTGATCCGGGCGGTGGAGGCCGCCACCGGCTGCCCCTATGAGCAGATCATCATGCCCTACAGCGTGCTGAAGGATCTGAGCTGGGTGCTGCGGGAGAGCGAATGGAACGTGAAGTGCGTGATCTCCCGGGACGCTGACCGGATCCAGATCCGGGATGTGCTGCCCGCGGACAACACCGACCCCATCATGGGCTTTGCCCTGGACCTGGGCACCACCAGCCTGGCGGGGCTTCTGGTGGACCTGCAGACAGGGAAGATTTTGGCCAAGGCCAGCTGCGGCAACGGCCAGATCCGCTACGGCGCGGACGTCATCAACCGCATCATCGAGTCGGAAAAGCGGGGCGGGCGCCGCCGCCTGCAGGACGCGGTGGTGAAGGAGTCCATCATCCCCATGCTGGCCCAGATGTACCAGAGCGCCAACGTCAACCCCCGGCGGATCTACCGCATGGTGCTGGCGGGCAACACCACCATGAATCACCTGGCCCTGGGGCTCTACGCCGATCCGGTGCGGATGGAGCCCTTTGTCCCCAGCTTTTTCCAGACAGATTATATCTACGTCCGGGATATCGGCCTGAAGATGAACCCCCTGGCGGAGCTGGTCGTGGCCCCCAATATCGGAAGCTATGTGGGCGGCGACATCACCGCAGGCACCCTGGTGAGCATGATCTGGAACAGCCCGGCGCTGAGCCTCTTCATCGACCTGGGCACCAACGGGGAGCTGGTCTTCGGCAACAACGAGTTCCTCATGTCCTGCGCCTGCAGCGCCGGTCCCGCCTTTGAGGGGGGCGACATCAGCTGCGGCATGCGGGCCACCGACGGGGCCGTGGAGGCCTGCGTCATTGACAAGGAGACCATGGAGCCCACCCTTACCGTCATCGGCGGGGGGGAGCCGGTGGGCATCTGCGGCAGCGGCATCATCGACCTGATCGCCGAGCTCTTCCGCTGCGGCATCATCAACGGCAAGGGCAAGTTTGTCCGGCAGGGGGAGCGGATCCTCCACGACAAGCACGGCATGGGCTCCTATGTGCTGGCCTGGCAGAAGGACACCGGCGGCGTCAAGGATGT
>CAJFPI010000168.1 GCA_904398675.1 uncultured Oscillospiraceae bacterium | reverse complement strand
TATTGAATCCCTGGCCAAGATCGGCTACCTCTTCCCCAAGGCCCACGCGGTGGCCTATGTGATGATGGCCTTCCGCATCGCCTGGTTCAAGGTCCACCGGCCCCTGGCCTTCTATGCCACCTATTTTTCCATCCGGGCCAAGGCCTTTGACGCGGAGTACTGCTGCGCGGGCCTGGACGCGGTGAAACGGAAGATCCGGGAGATCGAGCAGAATAAGGACGCCACCGCCGTGGAGGAGGATATGGCCAAGACGCTGGAGGTGTGTTATGAGTTCTACCTCCGGGGGTTCCACTTTGAGCCCATCGACATCTACCGCTCCGAGGCCACCCGCTTTGTGGTGGTGGACAAGGGGCTGATCCCGCCCTTCACCTCCGTCCGGGGGCTGGGGGAGGCGGCGGCGCTGGACACGGTGGAGAAACGGAAGGGGCAGGAGTTCATCTCCGTGGAGGAGTTTTCCACCTGCTGCAACAAGCTCTCCAAGACCCACATCGAGCAGCTCAAGGCCCTGGGCGCCTTCGCCGGCATGGCGGAGACCAGCCAAATTACCCTCTTTTGAGGCGGATGGCGGCTGAATTTGTCCCAAATCCATATAGACAAAGGGGCAAAAACCGTGTATACTGCTTGCGGAGATTCACACTGTGACAGTTTACGATAGGGGGAGGACACCATGAAAGACACCTTTGTGACCGACAGCATCCGTTACATCGGCGTGGACGACAAGACCATCGACCTCTTTGAGAGCCAGTATGTGGTGCCGAACGGCATCTCCTACAATTCTTACCTGATTTTGGATGAGAAGATCGCCGTGATGGACACCGTGGACCGCCGGGCCACGGACGAGTGGCTTGCCAATCTGGAGCGGGAGCTGGGAGGCCGGACGCCGGACTATCTGGTGGTTCAGCACATGGAGCCGGACCACGCCGGCAATATCCAGACCCTGGCGGAAAAATATCCCGGGATGCAGATTGTGGGCAACGCCAAGACATTCCCCATGATGGAGCGGTTTTTCTCCTTTGATCTCACCGGACGCAAGGTGGTGGTGAAGGAGGGGGACACCCTTTCCCTGGGCAGGCATACCCTCACCTTTGTCATGGCCCCCATGGTCCACTGGCCGGAGGTGATGGTCACCTATGAGTCCAGCGAGAAGATTCTCTTCTCCGCCGACGGGTTCGGCAAGTTCGGCGCTCTGGATGCGGAGGAGGACTGGGACTGCGAGGCCCGGCGCTACTATTTTAATATTGTAGGGAAGTACGGCGTACAGGTCCAGGCGCTTTTGAAGAAGGCAGCGGGGCTGGATATCGCCATGATCTGCCCCCTCCACGGCCCCATCCTCAAGGAGAACCTGGGGTATTATATCAACCTCTATGATATCTGGAGCAGCTACCGGCCGGAGACGGAGGGCGTCTTCCTGGCCTACGCCTCCATCCACGGCAACACCGCCAAGGCCGCCCTGGCCCTGCGGGAGATGCTGGAGAAACGGGGGATGCAGGTGGCGTGTGCCGACGTCTGCCGCACCGATGTGGCCGAGTGTGTGGAGAACGCCTTCCGCTACAGCAGGATGGTGCTGTGCGCCTCCAGCTATGACGGCGGGGTGTTCCTGCCCATGGAGGACTTCCTCCACCATCTGAAGGCCAAGACCTACCGCAGCCGGAAGGTGGCCCTGGTGGAGAACGGTACCTGGGCCCCCTCTGCCGCCAAGGCCATGGGAGAGATCCTGGGGAGCATGAAGGACATCACGCTGTGCGATAAGACCGTCACCATCTGCTCGGCAGTGAAGGAGGAGACCCTGCGGGAGCTGGAGCAGCTGGCTGACGCCGTGGCCGCCATGTAAGGATACGGCGGGTGAAACAGCATAAAAAAGCCGCCCGGTCCGTTAGGACCGGGCGGCTTTTTGCGGTCAATCCTCGGATCCGGCGGAGCGGCCGGACAGCCCATCCGCCTCCAGGACGTCCTGCACCACAAGCAGATTCTCCGCCACAGTGAAACTGATCTCCCACCGGGCAAAGGGGAGGACATAGCGCCGCTCCGGGCTGTGGTGGTAGGCGGGGCGGGGGTCCTGGGCCAGGACGCCGATGAGACTGTCCCGCAGGGCGGGGGAGATCCGCTCCAAAAGCGCCGGGGGAAAAGAGACGTCAAGGGACTGGCGGGGATGCCCGTCGGTGAATCCGCCGGCGGCCTCCGGGTGGCAGTCGCCGTAGCGGAGATAGGGCTTGATGTCATAGATGGGGGTGCCGTCCATGAGATCCGCCCCGGCGATGTGGAGCAGAGGCCCCAGAGTGGGGTGAAACTCCACCCCCTCCAGCCGCACGGAGGACAGGCCGATGGGGTTGGGGCGGAAGGGGGAGCGGGTGGCAAAGACCCCTATGCGGGTATTCCCGCCCAGCCGAGGCGGACGGACCGTGGGGGACCACTTTTCCCGGACAGCCTGGGAGAACTCCCACAAAAGCCAGATATGGGAGAAGTCCTCCAGTCCCCGCACTGCGTCGGCGTTTCGAAATTCCGGCACGAACTGGACCACGGCCTTCAGGCTGTCCACCAGGCCGCTCTGCCGGGGAATGCCGAACTTGGTGGGAAAGTCGGTGTGGATATGGGCGATATGGTGCATCGCTCTCTCGTGCATGATGCGCTCCCTTCTGCGGCCGCGCCGCCTGACAGGTTAAAATCTAAGGGTTATCATACGGCATAGCGGCCAAAATAGCAAGAGCCGCCCCGCGGTTTTGCCGCACGGGGCGGCCTGTGGCGGCTTTGCCAAAAATGATTCTGAAATTTTGTAAAAAGAGGAGAAAAAATGCTTGACATTTCCGGACACTTCCTGTATTATAAATGAGCTTGCGTAAGGCGCGTTCTGCTGAAACGCTGCCAAAAATTGCGCAAAACTGCGATGATGCAGGAGATTGCGGGCCTTTGCCCGGTAACTTCTGCGGAGTATGTCCGATAATCGGGCGGCTGAGGAGACCTTATGCGCTGCGTAGATCGCCATGCCATAGGGACATACCGGCCTTTTTGTGCCGGTATTTCTTATGAGCGGGAATGATACGCACGGCAAAGCGTATAAATTCTCTTCGCCGTACAGAGGTAGGTCATCCGCAACTACTTTGTACAAAATTTGGAGGAAACAAGCATGGCTAAAGAAATGATTCGCATCCGCCTGAAGGCCTATGACCACCAGGTCATCGATCAGTCCGCTGAGAAGATCGTGGAGACTGCCAAGCGCACCGGCGCCGCCGTGTCCGGCCCCATCCCCCTGCCCACCAAGAAGGAGATCGTCACGATCCTCCGCGCCGTCCATAAGTATAAGGACAGCCGTGAGCAGTTTGAGCGCCGCACCCACAAGCGCCTGATCGACATCACAAACTCCACCCCCAAGACCGTGGAGGCCCTGATGAGCCTGGAGCTGCCTGCGGGCGTTGAGATCGAGATCAAGCTGTAAAAGCTGTA
>CAJFPI010000167.1 GCA_904398675.1 uncultured Oscillospiraceae bacterium | reverse complement strand
TTTTATACGAGCTCAAGCAGAAACTGAAGTGATACGCCGGCAGCGGCGGCCGCGCGGCAAAAAATGCCGGTACTTTCCCGCGGCTCCACCGCGGAAAAGTCCTCGCTGCGCTCGCCGCACGCCTTGACCAGCAAGGCTTTGCGGGACATTTGATCTGATTCGAGGCGGGCTTTGCCCCCTCGAGCTCCCCCCAGCAACGAGCTGGAACCGTCTTGACTCGCTGTGAGGCCGTAGGCCTTGTATATAGCGCAAGCAGAAACTGAACTAAGCAGGCCGCCGGACAAGGCGGCAGGAAAGAATCGACCGGGAGGAGCAGGGCATGGCAAAACGAAAGACAGGCGGCGCCTGGCTGACGGACTTTGAGCGGATCGTGGGAGGGGTTTTCTTCCTGCTGTATCTTGTGGTTTTCCCCTTGACGGCCCGGTACATTTTCCGGGGCGTCGAGGCGCTGACGGGGCTCACCCTCTCCGCCGCGGCGGAAAACGCCATCTATTACTACTTTGTTTTTGCCGTCACCATCCTGGTGTTCTACAACTTTATCGGCAAGACCACCCACCGGTTTTTCTCCAACCTGGGGCGGACCTTCTCCACCCTGGGCCTGGGGCTTGTGGGGTTCTACGGGCTCAACGAGCTGCTCTACCGGCTGACAGCCACCTTCCTGGGGGGACACACCAACCTAAACGACGTGTCCATCAGCGCCCAGATGAACGACGCCCCCAGAACCACCTTCCTCATTATTGTGTTTCTCGCCCCCTTCGTGGAGGAGGTGCTCTTTCGGGGTTATGTCTTCGGCATGCTCCGGGACCACAGCCGCATCCTGGCCTATGCGGTCTCCTGCGCCCTCTTCGCCTTTCTCCATGTCTGGCAGTTCGCTGTGGGCAGCCAGAGCCTGGGCTATCTGGTGCTGATGATCCAGTACCTGGTGCCGGGGCTGGTGCTGGCCTGGGCCTATGACCGGGCGGGAAATCTGTGGGGCCCCATTTTGATCCATATGTGCGTCAACGCCCTCAGCATCCTGCTGCGATAGGGCGCGGCCTAGCGGAATTGGACGCGATTTTTCCTGAAACCATGGAGAAAGGACAGCATATGCCTGAAATTCGACAGTTAGACCCCCATGTGGCAGATTTGATTGCCGCCGGGGAGGTAGTGGAGCGGCCGGCCAGCGTGGTGAAGGAGCTGGTGGAAAACGCCATCGACGCCGGGGCGTCCCAGATCGCGGTGGAGATCCAGCGGGGCGGCATGGCCCTGATCCGTGTGACGGACAACGGCTGCGGCATGGCGCCCGAGCAGCTGCCTGTGGCCTTCCTCCGCCACGCCACCAGCAAGCTGCGCACCGCTGCGGACCTTGCCGCCATCGGCACCCTGGGATTCCGGGGGGAGGCCCTGGCGGCCACCGCCGCCGTGGCGCGGGTGGACGTGTTTACCCGGGAGCGGGGAGCGGCGGAGGGGGCCAGGCTCTCCCTGGAGGGGGGAACGCCGGACCGGGTGGAGCCGGCGGGATGCCCCGAGGGCACCACCATGGTGGTGCGGGACCTCTTCTTCAACACCCCCGCCCGGATGAAGTTCATGAAAAAGGATACCGCCGAGGCCAGCGCCGTCACCGGCGCGGTGCAGCATCTGGCCCTCTCCAATCCCCACATCTCCTTCCGCCTGGTGAAGGACGGCGCCGAGGTGCTCCACACCCCCGGGGACAACCGGCTGGACAGCACCATCTACGCCGTCTACGGCCGGGACTTCGCCCTGGGCCTTGTGCCTGTGGAGGGCCGGGGAGATGATGTGGCGGTCAGCGGCTATGTGACAAAGCCGCTGAACGGCCGGGGGACCCGGGGCATGCAGGTGTTCTTTGTCAACGGCCGCCTGGTGAGGTCCCAGCTTTTGACGGCGGCGGTGGAGGAGGCCTATAAGAACCAGCTGATGAAGGGGAAGTTCCCCGGCTGCGTCCTCCATCTCACCGTGCCGATGGGGCAGGTGGATGTAAACGTCCATCCCGCCAAGACGGTGGTGAAATTTGTGGACGAGCGGCAGGTGTTCTCCGCGGTGTACCATGTAGTGCAGGATGCACTGGACCGCCAGGGGGGCGCGGCCCAGACCGCCCGGACGGCCCCGCCGGATCAAACGTCCCGGCAGCAGCGCCTGGCGCCCCGGCCGGACTTCTACCGGCAGATGGACGCCGCCGCCTTCCGGGAGGCCCAGAAGGCCCCCCAGCGGCCCGCCGCCCCCTTTGTGACCAGGATCCCCCCGGCCAAGAGCGAGCTGGGGGGCCGGGCAGCGGTCCATGACGTATTCCAGCCCCGGCCCGCTCCGCAGAGCGGCAGAGAAGAGGCGGAGCGCCCTTTGACCGCGCCGCCGTCCGCGGCTGTACAAGCGGGGACGCCGCCCGCCCCGCCTCCCGCCGAAAAGGCGGCGGCGGTCCTACCACAGCGGGAGCCCCCGTCTCCGGCAGGGACCGGCGGCCCGGACCAGGAGGACCTGATCCGCCAGGCCCCCGGGGGAGAGACCCCGGGCCAGACCGCCATGACGGAGGAGCTGCCCGCCCCCTGGCGGTTTGTGGGGGAGGTGCTGCGGACCTACATCATCGCTGAGGACGGGGAGGACGTGTGGCTCATTGACAAGCACGCCGCCCACGAGCGGATGAACTTTGACCGGCTGAAGGCGGGGCAGGAGCCCATTGTCAGCCAGTCCCTTCTGGCGCCGGAGGCGGTGCGCCTGGCGCCGGAGGATATGGCGGTGCTGCTGGAGCAGCGGGACCTCCTGGAGGAGTTTGGTTTCCAGGTGGAGGAGTTTGGGCCGGAGAGCCTGCTGGTCCGGGCCGTCCCGGCGGAGATCGAGGGCGTCCAGGCGGGGGAGACCCTGGAGATGCTGGCGGAAAAGCTGCGCCTGGGCGGCAGAGCGGATCCCGCCGCCGCCCGGGACGCCATGCTCCACACCATGGCCTGCAAGGCCGCCATCAAGGGCGGCTGGGTCAGCGACCGCACGGAGCTGCAGGCCCTGGTGGGGAAGGTACAGAGCGGGGAGATCCGCTACTGCCCCCATGGCCGCCCGGTGGCCGTAAAGCTCACCCGCTACGAGCTGGAGAAGATGTTCAAAAGAGCGTAAATGCTTTTTCCCTTTTAAAAGTATTTTTCCCACCCCCC
>CAJFPI010000166.1 GCA_904398675.1 uncultured Oscillospiraceae bacterium | reverse complement strand
GCTCCAAGGCCCCCATTGCAAAGCTGGCGGACAAGGTGGCCGGGGTGTTTGTGCCGGTGGTCATCGCCATCGCCCTGGTCTCCGCTGTCGTGTGGCTCCTCTGCGGCGCCACCTTTGAGTTTGCCCTCACCATCGCCGTGTCGGTGCTGGTGGTGTCCTGCCCCTGCGCCCTGGGGCTGGCCACCCCCACCGCCATCATGGTGGGTACGGGGCGGGGGGCAGCGGGTGGCATCCTCATCAAATCCGCCGAGGCCCTGGAGACCGCCCACAGCGTGGATGTGGTGGTGCTGGACAAGACCGGCACCATCACCCAGGGCCGCCCCATGGTCACGGACCTGGTGTGCCGGGAGGGCATCACCAGGGAGCAGCTCTTGCAGCTGGCCGCGTCTCTTGAAAAGCTGTCGGAGCACCCCCTGGCCCGGGCCATCGTAGCCCAGGCGGAGGCGGACGGGATCTCCTTCCTGCCGGTGGAGGATTTCACCCAGATTCCCGGCCAGGGCATCCAGGGAACCATCCGCGGCGTGGCATGCCTTGCGGGCAACCAAAAGCTGCTGGACGCCGCCGGCGTCCACGACGGCGCCCTGGAGCAGCTCCAGGACCAGATGGCCGACCAGGGCAAAACGCCCCTGTTCTTCGCCGCCGGCGGGCAGCTCTTGGGTGTGGTGGCGGTGGCAGACGTGGTGAAACCCACCAGCAAGGCCGCCATCCGGGAGCTGCGGGACATGGGCATCCAGGTGGTCATGCTCACCGGCGACCACAAAAAGACCGCCGAAGCCATCCGCCGCCAGGTGGGCGTGGACCGGGTGGTGGCGGAGGTGCTGCCCCAGGACAAGGAGCAGGAGATCCGCCGCCTGCAGGAGAGCGGGAAAAAGGTGGCCATGGTGGGCGACGGCATCAACGACGCTCCCGCCCTGGCCCGGGCCGACGTGGGCATCGCCATCGGCGCGGGCACCGACGTGGCCATGGAATCCGCCGACATCGTGCTGATGAAAAACGACCTGCTGGATGTGGCGGGGGCCGTCGAGCTCAGCCGCGCCACCATCCGCAGCATCAAGGAGAACCTGTTCTGGGCCTTCTTCTACAACGTGATCTGCATCCCCATCGCCGCCGGGTGTTTCTACGCCGCCTTCCAGCTGCGGATGAACCCCATGGTGGCGGCGCTGGCCATGAGTTTCAGCTCCGTGTTTGTGGTGTCCAACGCCCTGCGCCTGCGGTTTTTCAAGCCCAAGCACGGCTCCGCCGCATCCGGCGGCACCATCTCCCCGGAACAGAGCCACACCGTCTCCGTCTCTACCGTTCCCGCTGCCCCGGCCAAGCCGGCCGCGCAGGCGGCCGCGCCCCAGGTCCCCGGCGTGAGGAAGATCCTTCTGGTGGAGGGCATGATGTGCCAGAACTGCGTCAGGCATGTGACCCGCGCTCTGGAGGGAATCCCCGGGGCGGCGGACGTGTCCGTCAGCCTGGAGGAAAAGCAGGCGGCCGTCACCGTTCCCGGGACAGTCACCGATCAGGACCTGGTCGCCGCCGTCACCGAGGCGGGCTACGAGGTGACGGACATCCAAACCCAATAGAGGACCACCTGCCTGCAGGGCGCCCCAGCCCGCAGGCGAAGTGGATAAAAGGCTTTCAGGCTGCCGGAAACCATTTTCCGACAGCCTGCGGGCGCTTTGATTTTATTTTTGCTATGCAAAAGCATAGCAAAATTGGCCAGGTGCCGCTTTCAGCGGCACGGCCATGAAATCCAAGCGCATGGGCCGGGACGGCCCATATGCGCGAAACTTCATGCGCCCCGGCTTTTGCCTGTGTTCGTGGTGCGCCTGTGGCGCATGAAGTTTTCAGCCCTGTTTTTACCGAGAAAGGAGAATCCATGAAAACTGGCATTGTATTGGAGGGCGGCGCCATCCGCACCATCTTCTCCACCGGCGTCTGCGACGCGCTCCTCGCCCGGGACCTGATGTGCGACTATGTCATCGGCGTCTCCGCCGGCATCGCCTACGGCGTCAGCTATGTGTCCCGGCAGCCCGGGCGGAACCTGGAGATCATGGTCCGCTATGTCAACGACAAGCGGTACATGGGCGCAGGCAATCTGCTGCAGCGGGACAACCGGGCCTATTTCGGCCTGGACTTTGTCTACAGCACCATTCCCAACCAGCTGGTCCCCTTTGATTACGACGCCTTTGCCGCCTATCCCGGAGAGGTGGAGGCGGTGGTGACAAACCTGGACACCGGCAAGGCGGAATACTTCCCCGTGGAGCGGGGGGACGACCGCTTTAAGCTCCTGCAGGCCACCTGCGCCCTCCCCCTGCTCTTTCCTGTCTTCGATATCCAGGGCAAGCCCTGCATGGACGGCGGCGCCTCTGACGCCATCCCCTTCGACCGGGCCTTTGCCAAGGGCTGTGACCGGGTGATCGTGGTGCTCACCCGGGAGCGGGCGTACATCCGCCATGCAGAAAAGCTCCAGCCCATGATCGATCTGATTTACCATAAATACCCGAAATTCTGCGATACCATGCGCCGCCGGGCCGATGTCTACAACGAGGCGCGGCAGCGGCTGTTCCAGCTGGAAAAGGAAGGACGGGTCCTCCTCTTCGCCCCCACCAGCACCGCAGGGTTCCACCGCACCGAGCGGGACGTGCAGAAGATCCGGGCCCTGTGGCAGGACGGCTATGACCAGGGCATGGTCCGCCTGGACGAGGTGGAGGCATTTCTCCGGGGGTGAGGTGTCCCACGCCCTATTTTAACTGCAGGATCCAGCTGCAGCGCCCGGCTGTTTTACAACATTGATTTTATCCGGCGGATCACAAAACACACTTGGGCCGTCTGACGGCATAAAGAAAAAGAGGGCCGGCAGCCGGACCGTTTTGGTCCCGCTGCCGGCCCTCTCCGGCTTGCCCCATTCTTTATCCCCTCCGGCTGTCCGAAGCCTGCGCCCCTTTGATCAGGCGCAGCGTCATGTTGAGAACGCAGATGAGAAGGCCCGCGCAGCCCACGATCACGCCCGGGACAAGGTAGGCAGCTCCCCACACCATGGTCATACACATGCCGACCCCCAGCACCAGGGCCCCGGCGACTCCGATAGCATAGGCCAGGACTGTCCTCCCATGAAAGGCAATGGCCTTCTTGCCGGCGGCTCTGCGCCACACCGCAGCAGCCGCCAGCAGCAGGATGATCCCTGCAATGCCCACGGCCAGGCCGGCCGCAGTGACAGCCTGCAGGCAGTTGACAAGGCCGATGCCGAAGACGACTGCTCCCGTCAGTCCCAGCAGCACTGCCGCTGTCTGCCCGCCTGTGAAATGGACGGTGCCCTTGCCGGCCGCCTTCCGGTACACCGGCCAGATGGCCAAAAGGACAACGGCGCCCAGCAGAGCCAGAATGACGCCGGGGGTAAAGGCGTGCCACGCCGGGAGCAGGCACATGCACATGCCGATCGCCAGGAGAAGTCCTCCCATGGTAGCCATAACGGAGATTGCTGCAATACTGCTTTTCTTCATACGATTCTTCCTTCCTTTTCTGTGTGCGTTTCCCTCTGAAATAGAAACGCTGCCGCTTTGTTTCCGCTTGATGAAATGCGGTTCAGGCTTACGCCTGTTCCCCGCTGCCGGGCAAATCCGGAGCCTGTCCGCCGGCTGGCCGCTCCCCGCCGGCTTCCCGCTCCAGAAAGACGCCTGTAAAGGCATTTTCCACCCTTTTATAGCCGTTCACCGCGCCGTCCTCCACCTTTTGATAGGCGCTTACCACCGTCTCTTCCACACGTTGGTAGGCCCCCACAACAGCGTCCTCGATTTTTTGATAGGCACCGACAACGGCCTCCTCCACCTTTTTCTGTCTTTCCCACAGATGCTCGCTCACGCTCCGTCTCCTCACTTTCTGATCCATTTGGGAGTCCGTCCTCCCTGCTTTCGGGAGCATTATGCGCCTGGATTGTGTGGAAATTGCTGTGGTTTTGTTTCTGAATTGCTAAAATAACGGCCCTGAAAACAGACGCGCGGCGGATCACTCCCTTGGGACCCGCCGCGCGTCTGCGGTGCTGCGGCATTTTTAATTGCATTTCACCCACCCCTTTTTCAGCCCAGCCTTTCCACCGCCTTTACCGGGCAGATGCGGAAACAATTGCCGCAGTGGAGGCAGTGGTTCCCGTCAATCACGCGGGGGACCGTGCTGCTGATACAGCCGGTGGGGCATACGCTGCGGCAGCCCTGACAGCCGATGCATTTCTCGCCGCTGATCCGGTAGCCGGTCTGGTGGACAGCCTGGCCGCCAAAGGAGAAGGCCTGCCGGAAGGGGGGCTGCTGGGACAAATCAAAGTACTCCCCTTCTCCTTTGCAGAGCTGGAACACCTCCAACGCCTCCCGGCTTTTTTCGGTGGGATAGATCTTCTCCATGTAGGGGTTCTTCTCAAAGATTTCCGCCAGACGCTCCTTTCCGATGTTCCGCACCGCCCCCCGGAGGGAAATGGAGACGGACGAGAGAGTATCCGCCCCCTTCCTGCCGGAGAGGGCTGCGAAGGGTCGGACGGCGAGCCTCTCATAGAAGGACTTGCCCCGGGCGGTAAGGAAATAGAGTCCCTCCTCGTCGGCAAGCATCAGGTCGATGACGCAGGTCTGAGGGAGGCCCTTGCCGTCCAGAGTGGCAAAGACCACTGAGTGGATGTCGGCTTGCAGAATGTGAAAAATGTCTTGGGTTGTCATGTTCGCTCATCTCCGAAGGATTTTCCCGGGGCGCTGAGTGCTCCGAAGGGACCCCACCGAAACGCCCCGCCGGGGCGTCGGTTACAGGCTGTACGCCTGGGGCGGGTTGCCGGAGAAGTCCGCGATCACCGCGTGGGCGTCCGCCAGGTAGAACACCTCAAAGATGGGGGTGTCGGCGGTCTGATACTGGCTCTTGACGATGGGATTCTGGACGCACATCTCCTTGACAGCCCTGTTGTTCTCAAACACGTCCCGGCCGCTGAGGCGGATCCAGGCGTAGGCAGGACTGGAGACAGAGACCTCGATATCGGGGTTTGCCTGCATATCCTTGTAGACATCCTTGGTGTTGTTGGTGCAGAACCACAGCCTGCCGTCCTTTTCGCCAGCGAACATGAAGGGGCGGCACTTGGCCTTCCCGTCCCGGCCCACGGTGGCCAGATACTGCACAGGGTTCTCATTCAGGAATTTCACGACTTCATTCATGGCATTTACCTCCAAAATAATGTGCTGTAATGTTGCTTTCCTTGATGCGTTTATTGTAGCGTCTCAAGCACCGCTTGAAAAGTACGCACAATATTGTGGTATAGTTACCAACTGGTAACAATCGGTCTCTTAAAACTTGCCGTTTTGGTTCTGCCAGGCGGCCTCGTCCGCCAGATTTTCGATTACATCCCAGTGCTCGGCGATCTTGCCGTTCTCCACCCGGAAGAGATCGTAGTAGGTGACGGGAACACCGCCCAGGGTTCCCTCGCTGGAGGCCAGGACGAAGTTGCCCTGTCCCAGCAGCAGGTGGGTCTCCTCGTAGATCATGTCGATGCCCTGCTCGGCATAGGCGGCCAGCGCGGCGCCCAGGCCGTCCAGGCCGTCGGCAATGCCGGTGTTGTGCTGGATGTAGGCGCTGCCGTCAAAGTAGCCGGCCAGGGCATCCGGGTTCTTGCCCATGAGCACATCCTCCACAAAGCCCCGGACCAGCCGCTTGTTCTCCTCGGTCTTGTCCAGATCGGTCACGGCAGCGGCGCCGTCGGTCTGGGTATGGCCGGAGGGATTGGGTACGGCGATAGGGGCCAGATTGTCCCAGTGCTCCGCGATCTCCCCGTCCTCATCGAAACGGAACACATCGAAGGCCACCTGTTCCCCCGCTCCGGCGAAGTTGTAGACGGTGTGAAGGAACACATAGTCCCCGTCCGCAAAGGCCCGGATATTGTTTACCGTGGTCCGGACGGGCGCGGAGGCCAGGTACTCCACCGAGCCCAGGAAGGCGGCCTCCCCGGTGCCGTAGGCCAGGTTGTGCTGGATGTAGTCCTCGTCCAGCAGACGGGCGGCGGCAGCCGTGTCGCCGGTGGCAAAGGTGTTGATAAGGGCAAGGGCTTTTTCGATGTTGGTCATGGTAATTTCCTCCTCTGTGTCGTTGTTTTCGTCAGGAATGTGCAGGATCTGCCCTGCGTAGATCAAATTGGGATCCCGGACGGTATCCCGGTTCGCCTCATAGATCTCACCCCACTTGTAGCCGCTGCCCAGTTTTTCCCGGGCGATTTTCCACAGGGAGTCGCCCTTCTGCACAGTGTAATCGGCGGCTGCAGCGGAAACAGCCAGGGACAGCGACAGGGCGGCCGCCGCAGACAAAGCGCCGATTTTCTTTGCGTGTTTCATGATGTTTCTCTCCTTTTGGAATGTTGCCTGGCGGGACGTCCCCCGTCCTTGTGACTGCATCATAACGCGCAAAAAGCAGTTTGAAAAGTACGCACAATATTGTGGCATAGGCACGAAATGGTAACAATTGAGCAGTTACCCGGAGGTAACTTTTTAGTGATTTCAGGGGCTGCCGCTGTCTTTGCCCCATAAAAATTTTTGTCTTCTTTCTTCTCCGATGGCCGCCCTGTTTCCGCTCTTCTCTCCTCCCATGCAAATTTTCTTACAATCCTGTAAGACAGCCTAAAACTGTCCGGACTTGTGATATAATTGCAAGGCAGATTACCATGCCAAGGGGGGATTATCATGAGCAAGCTCCTGCTCCTAGAGGACGACATGAGCCTGATCGACGGCCTGACCTATACATTCAGGAAGAATGGATTTGAGGTGGAGGTGGCCCGGACCGTCGGGGAGGCGCTGGCCAAGCTGCCGGACCTGGCGGACTTTGACCTGCTGATCCTGGATGTGACCCTGCCGGACGGAACCGGCTTTACTGTCTGTGAGGAAGTGCGGCGGCAGAGTGAGGAGATCCCCATTCTGTTTCTGACCGCCTCGGATGAAGAAGTGAATGTGATCCGGGGCCTGGACTCCGGCGGAGACGACTACATCACCAAGCCCTTCAAGCTGGGGGAGCTGCTCTCCCGTATCCGGGCGCTGCTGCGCCGGGCGGGGATGTCCAGCCGCCAGCCGGCGGGGCAGATCCGGTGCGGCGGGCTCACCATCGACCTGGTGAGCCGCCGGGCTGTCCTGCGTGGCCGGGCGCTGGATCTCACCCAGGCGGAGTTCCGGCTGCTGTGCCTCCTGGCGCGGAATGCCGGGCGCACCGTCACCCGGGAAGTGATCCTCAACGACCTGTGGGACAATGCCGGCGCATTTGTGGATGACAACACCCTGTCCGTCTATGTCCGGCGGCTCCGGGAGAAGGTGGAGGAGGATCCGTCCCAGCCCCGGCATCTGATCACCGTGCGGGGGTGCGGCTACCAGTGGAAGGAGGCGGCCATATGAGCCTGCTGCGGGACCGTCAGCTCCGCTGGTACGCCTTGTCCCTGCTCATAATCTCCGTTATTATAGCTGCTGCCGGCCTTTTCCTGCTGAATGGAGAGCGGGTGTCCGGCGCAGCCCTTGCGGGAGTCCTTTTTGCCGCGGCCTGCCTGCTCCTGGGCGGGGGCTGGTGCTTTCTCAGCCGCCGGGCCCGGCTGTACCGGCAGGCAGCGGATATTGTCCGCCAGTACATGGATGGGGACTTTTCCAGCCATCTGCCCCAGAACCAGGAGGGGGATCTGTTCCAGCTGTTCTCCGAAATCGAGCAGTTGTCTACGATGCTCCAGTCCAAAAACGAGGCGGAGCATAAAAACAAGGAGTTCCTCAAG
>CAJFPI010000165.1 GCA_904398675.1 uncultured Oscillospiraceae bacterium | reverse complement strand
TGCCCTCATTTTCAATGGCTGTATAGACAAATTCCCGGTCATAGAGGTAGCCCCTGGCCCCCTGCCGCCGCAGCCACAGCAGCATCTGGAGGTTGGCCAGGGTGTGGTCCAGCCGCTCGCCGCCGGTGCCGCCGTAGATATGGAAGGTGCGGTATCCCAGGGAGAGGCCGTGTTTCAGGGCGAGGCTGGTGTCCGTGTCGTCCTTTTCCACCGGGGAGCGGAGGATGTTGGGGAAATCCGGCTCGTCCATGGAGTCGAAATCCCCCACCAGAAGATCCGGCACGATCCCGGCGGCGCGGCAGGCGGTATAGCCCGCGTCGGCGGCGATGACATAGTCCCCCTCCCGGGGCGGGCGGTACACGCCGTAGAGGGTCCCCGCCCCAAATACAAAGCAATCCCCCATCTTCTCCATCCTTCCTTTCCGGGCCGCGGTGTCCGTGTCATTCGGTTTTTCAGTATAGCACAGTCGAGGGCTGTTGACAAAGGGAAAAATCAGTGGTATCCTATTGGCACACTCCAAGGGGCGCTGGCGCATGCCGGCTGAGATGCGACGTATCGCCGTCGAGGTCCCTCGAACCTGATCCGGGTAATGCCGGCGTAGGAATGCGAGTAATAGGAGTTATGCACCGTATGTCTGCGCCTGCGGACATGCGGTTTTTTCGTCTGTCCCAGGCAGGTTCCTCTGGATGAACGATTAGGAGGAAAAGAAAATCATGAACAAAAACGTAAAAGCCCTGTGTGAGGCGGCGATCATGGTCGCCATCGCCCTGGTCATCGACCTGCTGAAGGAAGTTCTGCCGGGCCAGCTGCCAAACGGCGGCTCCCTGCTGAACATATCCATGCTGCCCATCGTCTTTTTTGCCATCCGCTACGGCGCAGGCTGGGGCGCTATGGCCGGCTTTGTGTTTGGGACACTGAATTACATCATCGGCAACGGGATCGCCATAGACTGGACCACAATGGTCTGCGACTATCTGGTGGCCTTCACCCTCCTCGGTTTCGGAGCCGGACTTTTCAAGGGCAGAAAATGGGCTGCGGTCTGGGGCAGCTTGGTGGGCGGCACCCTCCAGTTCCTCAGCAGCTATCTGGTGGGCGTGTTCGTCTGGGGCAAATGGATGCCGGAGTCGTTCCTGGGCATGCCGATGACCAGCCCCTGGATTTACTCCTTCCTGTATAACATCCTGTGGGCCGCTCCCAACATTGTTTTGACCATCGTCGTCTTTATCCTGCTCTATCGGACCAAGGCCATGCGCCGGTACCTGCTGGGATCGGACATCCCCCAGAAGGCTTGAAAGCTGCATCTGTGCCAAACAGCCGCCCGTCGGACCGACGGGCGGCTGTTTCCATAGGAAAATGCGGATCATCCGTTCACCACGTTCACCGGCGCGCCGGCCAGGAAGGCGCGGATGTTCTCCGCCGTGCAGTCCATGATCCGCCGGCGGCTCTCCGGCGGCGCCCAGGAGATGTGGGGGGTGATGAGGCAGTTTTTCGCCTGGAGGAGGGGGTTGTCCGGCCGGATGGGCTCGGTGGACACCACGTCCACCGCCGCGGCGTACACCTTGCCGCTGCTCAAGGCGTCGGCCAGATCCTGCTCCACCACCAGGGGGCCCCGGCTGTTGTTGAGAAGGATCACCCCGTCCTTCATCTTGGCGATGGTCTCCTGGTTGATGATGCCCTCCGTCTCCGGGAAGAGGGGGCAGTGGAGGGCGATGACGTCGGAGACGGCCAGGAGCTCCTCCAGGGGCACATACCGCCCAATAGCCCGCCCGGCCTCGCTCTCGCTGCGGTCATAGGCCAGCACCTCCATGCCCAGGGCCCGGGCGATCTCGCCGGTGCGCCGGCCGATGCGGCCAAAGCCGATGATGCCCATGATTTTTCCCCTAAGCTCGATGAGGGGGTAGTCCCAGTAGCACCAGTCGGGGCAGCCGCTCCACTTCCCCTGGTGCACCGTCTCGCTGTGGTGGGCCACATGGTGGCAGATCTCCAGCAGCATGGCGATGGCGAACTGGGCCACGGCGTCGGTGCCGTAGGTGGGGACGTTGGAGACGGGGATGCCCCGCTCCCGGGCGGCGGCGCAGTCCACGATGTTGTACCCTGTGGCCAGCACGGCGATATACCGCACCGAGGGGCAGCTCTCCAGCACCCGGCGGGAGATGGGGGTCTTGTTGGTGACGGCGATGTCCGCCCCCCGCAGCCGCTCTATGGCCTCGGCCTCGTCGGTGAGGCTGGTGCGGTCGTACACCGTCACCTCCCCCAGCGCCTCCAGGGGGGCCCAGCTCAAATCCCCCGGGTTCTCCGTATAGCCGTCCAGTATGACGATCTTCATATGCGCTCCTCCTTCTCCTCTTTACAGCGGGCAGTTCTTTCCTCTATAATGACAGAGAAAGCCCATTCTGTCAATTGCGCTTGAGGGGGTACACCATGTCTGTACGAAACGACGCCGAAACCATCATCCAAGAGACCCTGGCCGCCTGCCGGCCGGAGCGGGCGGTCCGCCGCGCCCTGGCGGGAAAGGTCTTTTCTCCCGGCCGCCTTCTCCTGGTGGCCATCGGCAAGGCCGCCTGGCCCATGGCCAGCTGCGCCGCGGCGGAGCAGGGGGACCGGCTCAGCGCCGGGGTCGTCATCACCAAGCACCGCCACAGCCAGGGCCCTATCCCCCGCTGCGCGATCTATGAGGCGGGGCACCCGGTGCCGGACGACAGCTCCTACCGGGCCACAGCGGCGGCGCTGGCGCTGGTCCGGGATCTCTCTCCGGAGGACACGGTGCTCTTTCTGGTCTCCGGCGGCGGCTCCGCCCTCTTTGAAAGCCCCCTCATCCCCCCGGCGGACCTGGCGGCGCTGACGGAGCGGCTGCTGGCCTGCGGGGCGGATATCCGGGAGATCAATATCCTGCGGAAACGCTTTTCCGCAGTGAAGGGCGGGCGGTTCGCCGCCGCCTGCGCCCCGGCCCGGGTGTACGCGGTGCTGCTCTCCGACGTGCTGGGGGACGCGCCGGACACCATCGCCTCCGGCCCGGCGGCCCCCGACCCCGCCACCTGCGCCGACGCCCTGGCCGTGGCGGAGAAGTACCGCCTGCCGCTGACGACGGAGATGGAGCGGCTGCTCCGGGCAGAGACGCCGAAGGCCCTTCAAAATGTGGAGACGGTGGTGGCCGGCAGCGTCAAAGCCCTCTGCGCCGCGGCATCGGAGGCCTGCCGCCGCCTGGGCTACACGCCCTGCCTCCTCACCGATCAGCTCTGCTGCGAGGCCCGGGAGGCCGGGTCCTTCCTGGCCTCCATCGCCCGGACCCACCAGGATTCCGCGGCATCCCTGGCCTTCCTCGCCGGGGGCGAGACGGTGGTGCACCTAAAGGGCCATGGCCGGGGCGGGCGCAACCAGGAGCTGGCCCTCAGCGCCGCGGCGGGCCTTGCCGGCACCCGGGACACGGTGCTCTTCTCCCTGGGCTCCGACGGCACCGACGGCCCTACCGACGCCGCCGGCGGCATCGTGGACGGGGGGACCCTGGCGGCGCTGGCGGAAAGGGGGTTCTCCCTTCACCAGGTCCTGGAGGAAAACGACGCCTACACCGCCCTTCAGGCGGTGGGGGGCCTTCTCGTCACCGGCCCCACCGGCACCAACCTCAACGACGTGGCGGTGGTGCTGATCCGCCGGTAGCACGCAAAAATCCGCCCGGCAGCGCAATGCTGCCGGGCGGATTGCCGTCTTTTTGGTTTTACCAGCGTTTCCAGCTGAGATTCATGTCCACATGGCCGTCAATGCCGTCCACATAGCCGCTGCTGGTGTACTGCCAGATGTCGAAGTGGTAGTAGATCGCCGGGTACATGGCGCTCTCCGGCGGGTACTGGGCATACCAGAAGTCGTAGTCCGTCAGGCGGCTGAGATCATACTTCAGATAGGCCACATTCTGGTTGAAGTAGACCATGGGGGTATACCCGGCAGACCTCACCCGCTCACAGAAGGCAATGGCGCAGTCGGTCAGGGTCCGGGAATCGATGTTGTTGGTCCGGGCGTTTGCAGAGCTGACGGTCTCCCAGTCAAACACCACGGGGTAGGTGATGTCGTAGCCGCTGATGGCGTCCAGCACATAGTCCGCCTCCTCAATGGCCTCCTCCACAGTGATGGCCTGGGAGAAGAAATAGACGCCCACCTTCAGCCCCGCGTCCAAAGCGCCCTGGATATTCTGCTCATAGTAGCGGTCCAGATTCAGGGAACCGGCGGTATAGCCCCGGTAGCCCACCCGGATAAAGGCGTATTCGATGCCGTCGGCAGCTACGGCCTCCCAGTCGATGTCGCCCTGATAGCTGGAGACGTCAATGCCCAGGGAGGTGTCCACCGTGGGATCGTCGTAATAGAGGATGCTGCCCTCCTTGCGGAAGAGATCCCTGTCATACTCGTTGACCGGCACATCCGTCAAAATGGGGATCTGCTGGTTGCCGTAGGTGATGTAGCCGGTATCACCGGGGTCCGGCTC
>CAJFPI010000164.1 GCA_904398675.1 uncultured Oscillospiraceae bacterium | reverse complement strand
GTCCACTGCTCCCCCGTCATGCGGGACCAGCACAACAAGATGTCCAAGCGCCACGGGGACCCCTCCTACGAGGATCTGCGGGCCCAGGGCTTTTTGACCGAGGCCATCCTCAACTATGTGGCGCTCCTGGGCTGGAGCCCCAAGGGGGAGCAGGCGGAGCAGGAGGTGTTCAGCCTCTCCCAGCTGGTGGACGCCTTTGACATCACCGGCATCTCCAAGTCCCCGGCCATCTTTGATATCGAAAAGCTGACCCACTTCAATGCCCTCTATCTCCGCGCCATGACTCCGGAGGCCTTCGCCAAGACGGCGGAGCCATATATCCGTCAGAGCGTCAAAAATCCGGCGCTGAACACGGCAGAGATCGCCGCCCTGCTCCAGGCCCGGTGTGAAAAGCTCACCGACATCCCCGAGAAGGTGGACTTCTTCGACGCCCTCCCCGACTACAGCGCGGATCTCTTCACCAACAAGAAGTCCAAAACCAACCCGGAGGTATCCCGGGCCATGCTGGAGGCCGCCATTCCCATGCTGGAGGGGCTGGAGAGCTGGACGGCGGACGCAGTCCATGATGGGTTGATTGCCCTGGCGGAGCGGCTGGAGGTGAAAAACGCCACCCTCATGTGGCCGGTGCGCATCGCCGCTGCCGGCAAGGCCGTCACCCCCGGCGGCGCGGTGGAGATCTGCCACATTCTGGGCCGGGAGGAGACGCTGCGCCGCCTGCGTCTGGGACTGGAGAAACTGAAATGATGGAGAGCTTGCAGGCCCATTTCCGCGATCTGCGGACCTTTCGAAAGGAACAGCTGGGGCGGCTCCCCCTGTGGACAGCCATCGGCTTTTTCCTGGCCGCCCTGGGGATGTTTGCCCTTTGCATGGCAAACCGGGAGGCCACCGAATCCCTGGTGGGGGCCATCACCAGCATGATGACGGACAGCGGCGCCATCGACAGCAGCGGCTCCATCTCCTTTTTCGGCGTACTGCTGAACAACTGGTTCGCCATGCTGTTCTGCGTGCTGTATGGATTCCTCCCCTTTCTCTTTCTCCCGGTGCTGGCCATTCTCAGCAACGGGGCGGTGCTGGGGATCCTGGCGGCCTGGTATGTGATCCAGGGCATCCCCTTCTCCGTCTATGTGACGGCGATCCTTCCCCACGGCATCTTTGAGCTGCCGGCCCTGTTCTTTGCCGTGTCTCTTGGAATCGCCCTGTGCCGCAACCTGGTCCGGATCATCACCAAAAGCCCCAGGGCCATGCCCATGGTGGCCTTTCTCACCGGCGCGCTGCAGACCATGCTGCTCTTGATCTTCCCCCTGGTGCTGATCGCTGCGGTGGTGGAGACCTGGGTCACCCCCGCCCTGCTCACACTGCTGTTTGTCTGATCCCACGGCATGAATAAAGATAAAAAAAGCGGAGCACAGCTGATGGCTGTGCTCCGCTTTCAGCGTTTCAAACAGCTATCCCCCAAGCAGGTAAGAAATCGTGAAACCGCAGGGGGAGCTCGAGGGGGCATGGCCCGCCTCGAATGCAATCAAATGCCCCGCAAAGCCTTGCAGCGCAAGGCGTGCAGCTTGCTGTAAAGCAAGGACTTTCCCACTGCAGAGCAGTGGGAAAGTAACGACATTTTTCAGGCTGACAAAAGGGCTTTTTAGCCCTTTTGTCAGCCTGGGTGGAGCGCAGCTGATGGCTGTGCTCCGCTTTTTTGTGAGGTTTTGTTTACTGGTTGTTCGCCGCCTCGTTCACCGCCCGCAGCAGTGCGTCGCAGTCCACACCGTGGACCATGCACGCCTCCTCCACGGTCTCGCCGCGGCTGGAGGGGCAGCCCAGGCAGTGCATGCCGATGGACAGGAAGATGGGAGCGGTCTGGGGGGCGATATCCAGAATATCGCCGATAATGGTCTCTTTGGTAATATTGATCATTGAAAGGTCCTCCAAAATCCAGCATCTCCCGGGGAGACGCTATGTTTGTGCTGATAGTATACCCCATTTTTCCCCCCGTTTCAATAGGTAAGTTTCAATCTCCCTTTTCAAGATGAACAGTGACGGCCTGCGCTCCGCCGGTTTCACAAAACAGCAGCATCCAGCTTGGGAACCGCCGCAGGCAGAGGCGCGCCTCCTCGCACGGATGTTAAGATGCGTTGCTTGCGGCAACGGGCGATCCCAACTACAATCATGGCAACGCCGGAAAGAGGGGAGGAAGGAATGACAGTATCTTATTTTAAGACAGGGCTCGGATTTTAAGGGCTGCTCGGCAAACCGGAGGTTTTCTTAACATGAATAAAAAGAGCATCAGGACGGCGGTCGTCCTAGTGGTGGTTTTGGGACTGGGTTTCATCTGTTACCATCAGGCGATTCCTGAAGAATATGCGCCTGCTGATGACGAAATCGCGCTGCATATACAATTTGACGGAAATGAAGATATTGGGCTTTTGGTTTATGATTATTGTGCAGACGGTCATGAATACAGCGGTGGCATATCGAACGCAGACGGATCGTCAATCAGGCGCGGTTCTGACAGCATTGTTGTGTGGAATAAGGAGGAGCTCCATAATCTCTCCGATACGTTCAGGCTGTCAATCCAATTCCGAATCATAACGGAATATGTGGCTCCCAATTTTGAAAATATATATCCGGATGACATCACAAAATATCTGGAGCCTATCTCATGGGAAGCACACCTTGGCACATCCTATTTCATCACCATCACCGGTGATAAAGCAAATGGATATCAAGCTGTATTAAATGCATAAAAACAGATCTGGAATATCGTAAGTCTGCCAATCGTCAGACAATACGCCGGCCGCGCTGACCCCCAGGCAAAAAGGCAGGCCTCCCTCTGCCAAAGCGATAGAGGGAGGCCCGCTTTTTTGCTCTGCAAAAGCATAGCAAAAACAGCCTGGACCGCCTATTTTCCAAACACGGTAGCCGCATAGCGGGCGGACTCAGCGGCATCCTTGGCGTAGAAATCCGCGCCGATCTGGTCGGCAAAGCTCTGGGTGACCACCGCCCCGCCCACCATGATCTTGCAGGTGTAGCCCGCCTGGCGGATCATGCGGATGGTGACAGCGATGTTCTGTGCCGTGGTGGTCATCAGGCTGCTGAGGCCCACCAGGGGGATCTCCTCCCGGCCCAGGGCCTCCACCACCGTCTCCGGCGCCACGTCCCGCCCCAGATCGATGATCCGGTAGCCGTAATTTTCCAGCAGCATGCGGACGATGTTCTTGCCGATGTCGTGGACGTCCCCCTTCACCGTGGCCAGAAGGATGCTCCCCTTCTCCCCGGCCCCCTGGGGCAGGTGGCGGTTGATGACGTCAAAGGCCGCCTTGGCCGCCTCGGCAGAGGCCATCAGCTGGGGCAGGAACAGCTCCCCGGTCTCATACCGCGCCCCCACCTCGTCCAGGGCCGGCACAATATGGCCGTTGATGGCCTCCAGGGGCGGGACCGTCTGCAGCAGCGCCTCCGCCGCCGCGGGGACCTCCCCCCGCTTGCCGCTGATAATCAGCTCCTGCAGGGAGCCCACCGGCGACCTCTCCTCCCGCCGGGACTTCCCGCCAAAGGCGGAAATATAGGCGGCGGCCCCCGGGTCCTGGCCCATCAGCACCTTTGCCGCGGCGATGGTCTCCATCATCCGGCGGCTGGCGGTGTTCATGATGGCCACATTCAGCCCGGCGGCGAGATTGGCCGCCAGGAAGGCGCTGTTGAGAACATCCCGGCCGGGAAGGCCGTGGGACACATTGGAGACGCCCAAAATGGTCTTCCAGCCCCGGCCCCTCGCCAGGCGGGTGGCCTCTACCGCCACCATCGCCTCGTCCTGGCTGGCGGCGGCGGACATGGTGAGGCAGTCCACCAGGAAATCCCGGCTGGGAACCCCTATGCCTTCACCGGCCCGGATCACCTTTTCCGCCGCCGAAATCCTCCCTTCAGCTGTACTGGAAATTCCCTTGTCATCCATTGCAAGAACAACGATTGCACAGCCATACTTCGCCGCAAGGGGCAGCATGGCCTCCATGCTCTCCCTGTCGCCGTTAACGGAATTGAGGATGGGCCGGCCGCTGTAAACCCGGATGGCGTTCTCCATGGCGACCGGGTCGGAGCTGTCCAAAACAAGCGGTAAAGGAGAAACCCTTTGCACCTCCTGCACCAGTCTGGGGAGGGCCTTTTTCTCATCGATATCCGGAAGCCCCGCGTTGATGACCAGCAGATCCGCCCCCTCCTGCTCCTGGGCGATGGCCAGCTCCGCGGCATAGGCGTAGTCCTCGGCGTAGAGGGCCTCCCGCAGCGCCTTCCGCCCGGTGGGGTTGATCCGCTCGCCCACGGTGAGGATGCTCCTCTCCCCCAGCTCCACCACCCGCTGCCAGCCCGCCACACGGCTGACCGCTGCGTTTTCCCGCCGGACGGGGGCGCGTCCCTCCATGCGGCGGCGGAGGGCCGCGATATGGGCCGGCGTGGTGCCGCAGCAGCCGCCCAGGATCCAGGCCCCGTCCCGGAGAAACGCCTCCGCGCAGGCGGCAAATTCCTCCGGTCCCACCGTGTACACCGTCTGTCCCTCCCGCATCTGGGGAAGGCCGGCGTTGGGCTGCACCACCACTGGGAGGTCCGTGTACTGGAGCATTTCCCGGACCAGGGGCGCCAGCTCCCTGGGCCCCAGGGAGCAGTTGATCCCGATGGCCGACGCCCCCAGGGCCGTCAGCGTCACGGCGGCGGTCTTCGGCTCGGTTCCCAGGAAGGTGCGGCCGTCCTCGCCGAAGGTCATGGTCACAAGCACCGGCTTATCGCTGTTCTCCCGCGCCGCCAGCAGCGCCGCCTTGGCCTCCAGCAGATCGGACATGGTCTCAATCAAAATCAGGTCAGCCCCGGCCGCCT
>CAJFPI010000163.1 GCA_904398675.1 uncultured Oscillospiraceae bacterium | reverse complement strand
GCATCGGAAGTCGCACCCGCCCAAAAACACCGTGCAGGCCGTCCGCCCCGGCCAGTCCAGCAGCGTCAGTTTTTGTAAGCCTTGGATCTGCAAAGTATCCCAACCTTTCCACAGAGGTTTGCTTTACTATAGCACATATGCGCCGTTCCGTCGAGCGGCAGATGCGTCATGCACTGGTCTCCAGTGCGCACATGGCTGTTTCTCCAGGTTATCCGGGATGGAGGAGATGGAGGGAGCAGAAAAGGGAGGGACCTCCACGCACGCCGAAACAAAACACCCCGGGATCAGATGCTCCCGGGGTGTTCCTTGCAAAAAAGAGGGCATCAGCGCTCCAGCCCCACGACCTCGTCCACCGGCAGGGACAGCACTACGCCGTGGGCCTCCGTCCGCAGGCCGCAGGCATCGCAGATAGCGGACATGATCTCCGACTTTTTGGCCTTGGGGGCCACAATCATCACAAACTCCTGGGTGTCCTGAACAGAAAGGCCCAGGTGCTGGCCCACGCGCTCGGAGTTCCGGCGGCGGCCCTTCATCACGGTGCCGCCCTTGGCGCCGGCTGCCCGGGCCGCGTCCACCACGTCGTCGCTGAAACCGCTGGCCACGGAGACCCAGATGACGGTAAATTCAGATTTTTCCTGCATGGCAGCCATGTCTCCTTCCATTTTTTCATTGATCCGCTCTTCAGCGATGCTGCGCATCTCATCGTTGAGCATCTGCAAAACAGGGTGCTGAAGGCCCGTTACCGGGATGGTGATGGCGATGCCGCCGCCCCGCTGGCGGACGGGGAGATACTGCTCCAGCTGCTCAAAGATTTCCCTTACCATGCACTTGGGAACGACGCCCGCCGTGATGACCCGGGTGGTGCCGCTGAGACCAAAAATATCCAGCATCTCCGAGGGGGCGGTCCCTTTTCCGCGGCACTGGTAGAAGATGGGGATCCGCAGATCGTCCAACAGCTCCTCCAGATGCTTTTCATCCTCCAGACGCGTGATAAAAACCAACAGGCGCGGAGCAAACAAATTGCTGTCCTGCGATGTAGCCATTTACGATTCCTCCTCGATATCGACCACAGTATCTTCCGGCAGCGGCTGCGTGACCTGGGGGACAGCCTTTGCTCTGTGGGTGTATACCAGCCCCATAATTTGGATGGCAATGAGTGGCGCCATGGCCACCAGGGCCACGATGCCGAAGGCGTCGGTCACCACGCTGCCGCCCACTGCGCCGCAGGCGCCCATAGCCAGGGGCAGCAGGAAGGTGGACGTCATGGGGCCGCTGGCCACGCCGCCGGAGTCGAAGGCGATGCCCACGAACACCGCCGGGACGCGGCGGCTGAGGATCAGGGAGATGGCATAGCCGGGAATAATGATCCAGTAGATATTGACGCCCGTCAGCACCCGCACCATAGCCAGAGCCACCGCGCCCGCTACGCCGATGGAGAGGGCTGTGTTCATCATTTTTCGGGAGACCATACCTCCGGTAAGCTCCTCCACCTGTTCATTGAGCACTTGAACGGCTGGCTCCGCCTTGACAATGTAGTAGCCGATGACGATACCGATAGGTACCAGCAGCCACCTGAACTGGCTCTCCGCAAGGCCGCTGCCCAGGAGGTTCCCCACCGGGGCGAACCCCACGTTGACGCCGGTGAGGAACAAAATCAGCCCGATCACAGTGTAAAGGAATCCAACTGCCATGCGCAGCACCTGGCGCCTGCGGTAGTGGCGGGTCAGCAGCTGGAAAATCACAAACACCCCGGCCACCGGCAGAATGCTGACAGCCACCTCCTTGGCATACTGGGGCAGCGCAGTGAGGAAATGGCGGACCACATCCTGGCTGGTGAGCGTAGCGGGGATTTCAACTGCGTTATAGACAGCATCAGTGGGGTGGTAGAAGATGCCCAGCAGCAGCACCATCATAATGGGGCCGACGCTGCACAGAGCCACCAGGCCAAAGCTGTCGTTGGTGCTGTCCTGATCACTGCGGACGGCGGAGAGGCCCACGCCCAGCGCCATAATGAAGGGCACCGTCATGGGTCCGGTGGTGACGCCGCCGGAGTCAAAGGCCACGGCAGTGAACTCGTCCGGCGAGAAGAAGGACAGGAGAAACAGCAGGATGTAAAAGATAAACAGCAGGTTGGAGAGGCTGACGTGGAACAGAACACGCAGCACTGCCACCACAAGGAAGATGCCGACGCCGACCGCCACCGTCCAAATCAGCACCGGGTTGGGAATAGAGGCAACCTGGTTGGCCAGGACCTGCAGGTCCGGCTCGGCAATAGTGATGATGACGCCCATCAGAAAGCTGACAGGCAGGACCAGCAGCAGGCGGCTGCTCTGCATCAGCCGGCCGCCCACGCCCTGACCCAGCGGCGTCATAGCCATTTCTGCACCCAGCTGAAAAAAGCCCATTCCCACGATCAGGAGCACAGCACCGGTGAGAAACAGGGCCAGCGTTCCGATCTCCAGCTCCACCAGCGTAATACTCAAAAGCAGGACGATTGCAGTGATAGGGAGGACGCTGGAGAGGGACTCCCTGATTTTTTCCTTTAATTTTTCATTCATAACAGCAGCCGCAAGACCTCCTTTTCATCCAGATGACGGCGCGCCCAGCAAAAAAGCAGCGCACAGCACGCGCAGGGACGGTGTGGTTCCGCCGGCAGGCCCAGGCGCGGCTGTCCCGCGCATCGGAGCGTTTCAGCCGCATACGCTGCGGCAGGCTGATCCGCTGCAGAATGGCGCCTTACCGCTCAAACAGCTGCCCGATCAGCTTTTTCCGAATGCGGAGATAGGCCGCGGCATCCTCCGGACCCAGCCGCTCCAGCATTTGGGCAATGGCATCCACTGCCGCAGAGCGCCTCTGTCGAAACAGCTGCTCCCCAGCCTCAGTGAGAGAGACAAGTGTTTGCCGGCTGTCGGCGGGATCGGCAGAGCGGCGGATGAGCCCCTGCTCCCCCAGGTGGTTTAAAAGAGCGGCAACCCGGGCAGAGCTGACCGCCAGCCCCTGACCCAGCTCTTTAGGGCGGGCAACATTGTGGTGTGCCGCCAAATAGCCCAGAGCCAGAAACGAGCCGCGATCCAGGGCATCCAGCGCCCGGCCGGCCGGGGACTGGTGCAGCAGCGCATGGAGATCCATCAGCTGCTCTGCAAGCGCACGGTAATCCATGATAATGCAGACCTCCGATTGCTAACACTATTAGTAATTATACCGGATGGGAAAAGGAAAATGGTGAACAAACTGTTACAAAGCAATTAAATTTGTTGGGGGTTTATCGGATGAAGAGGGGAATAGTGGGAAAATAGGCGAAAATCATCCCGTTCTCAGTCCTGCACGGCGCCAGGCATGCGGCCCGGAGCGCCCCGCTTTCCCATGGAAGGCGGGGCGCTCCGGCTGGAAGGGAAATTTGTTTTTCAGTCCTGAACAGGGAAGAGAAGGCGATAGAGGGGGCGTTTCCAGGTCGGCTGGGTCCGGCCACACCGGATGATCTCCTCCCGCAGGCGGGCGAGGACGGCATCCCGTTCCTCCGCAGTCAGCCGGTGCTGGCTGAACCGGGCCTTTTCAGCTGCCGCCTCCACCTCCCGGTCCATATGGCCGCCCCAGCGCCCCAGCTGCTGGAACCAGCCATAGGCGTCGATGACTGCTGCATTGGTGTTCCGGCCGGAAAAGAAGGCCTTCCACCTGTGGCGCCGCCGAAACGCAAATGCCGTCACCGCAGCCAGAAGAATCACTGCCGCCGCTGCGGCAGCCAGCCATGGGGCAGCCACCCCTGCGCCCTGTGTTTCCGCGGGTTCCTCTTCAGCTGGGAGCTGTGGCTCCTCAGTCTCAGAGGTGGGGGAGACAGTCTCCTCCGGCGCGGTCTCCTCAGGGGGGGCCTCCTCTGCCGGCGTCTCCTGGGGCGACGGCAGCACGCCGATCCCGGAGGAGGGCGTCACCTCCACAGGGTACCAGCCGTATCCATCCAGATAGACCTCCACCCAGGCGTGGGCGGCGGAATCCGGCACCGAGGCCCTGCCGGAGGCGGGGATATCCGCCAGATAACCGCTGACATACCGGGTGGGGATCCCCTCCAGGCGGAGCAGCAGCGCCGCCGCGCTGGCATAATGCATGCAGTACCCCCTGTGGGCCTCCTCCAGGAAGTAAACGGCAAAGTCAGAACCTGCCTCCATCCGGGGCGTGTCCAGGTCATATTCCGTGGTGGCGGCCAGCAGCTCCGCAACCCGCGCTGCCTGCGTCAGCACATCGCCGTAGGGGCCGGATGAATCCGCCGCCTGGGAAACACCGGCCTGGGCCTCCGCCTGCGAGCGCCAGCGGCTGAGCGCCGCTGCAGTGGATGCCGGCACATCCAGATAGTGCTGGTAGACGAACTGCCGATAGGCCTGCTCCACCTGGGTCAGGGGGCTGTCCTGGGACAGCGGGGCAGGCTCGGCGGGCAGGAATGGGACGGTGTAGGACCAGCGGGCGTCTGTCAGGCGCAGCGCGGAATCTCCTGTCAGCTGCGCATCCTGGATCGAGCCTGTCAGCGCCGCAGGCTGGTAAGGGGTATAGATCATGGCGCTGGGCCGGTCTATGTGGGTGATGGTGAGGGAGTGGGAGGGCTGCTCCGCGGTGGCTGCGGCAGGGAAGAAGAGAGGGGTGTTCAGGGACCATTCCCCCAGCTCCCCGGCCAGCTCCTCCAGCGCCGCCGCGTCCAGCCGTTCCCAGGACTGCCCGGTATAGGAGGCGTAGGCCTCGCCCCGGAGGTATTGGACGCCAGGCATCCCGCCCTCCAGCCGGAGGACAGTACCGCCGGTAAACTGCTGGGGGCCGGCCGCCGCCAAATCGACGTCCTCCGCGGCATCCTCGGTGGGGGACGCCGCTGTTGTGCCCGATTCCATGCCCGACATCAGGTAAATGCCGATCCTGGTACCCAGATCTGTCAGTTCTATCCGGGCGTCCCCGGTCCAGGCGGGCTGCTGATAGCTGCCGGCGGGAAACAACGATACCAGCAGCGCTGCGGCCAGAAGACCGGCAGGCAGGGAGGCCAGGCGGAGCTTTCCGCCGCCGGTGCTGCTGGAGCGTCCCATGAGGCTGGAAAGGAAGAGGGCCATCCAGCACCCGGCAGCTGCCGCCACCCACAGCCAGGAAAAGGGCAGCTCCGCCAGGAACGCCGGAAGGAACCACATCAGCGTCAGCGCCAGAGACAGCCAGCAGGAACGCAGCCGCACGACGGCCCACCCCAAAATAAGGGCGTAGAGGGGCAGGGAGATCCCCCAGAACCAGCGGAACGCCAGCTGCGGCTCCGCCGGGGGGAGAGAAACAGGCAGCTGGAAGAAACCGGGGAATCCCACCGCCTCGGTGAGCTGTTCCGCCGCCGTTTGATACTGGAGCAGCGCGCCGAAGGAGAACAGCTCCCATCCCTGGTAGAGCGCCGCTGCCAGCAGCAGCGCCAGCGCCCCCAGCAGGAGTGTGATGGCTTTTGGCCCGCGGAGAAAGGACCACAGGACAAGGGAGCAGATCCCGCAGGCCGGGCAGAGGATCCACAGGACAGACGGTTCAGCGGACAGATCATAGGTCTGGACGCAGAAAGCCGTGACGCTCACCAGGAGAAGGAGGAGGAGCAGGCCGTCTCCCAAAAAGGCAGCCGGTGAAGTCCGTTCCGGGCCTCCGGAAGACGGGCTTTGAGGCAAATGCGAGTGGCTCAATGGGTCTCCTCCTCATCAAATGAAATATGGAGCTGGGCTCGCTCCGGCGCAGGGGGCAGCAGCTCAGCGACGGGCTGTCCCGACAGGGGAATGGGGCGGGAGAGGATGCGGCGCATGCATGCGGTCAACTCCGGCGGCGAGGATACCCGCTCCCCTGCAAGCTCGCCGGCGGCGGGGCTCCACCGGATCTCCTGGGGATAGCCCAGGCGGGTCAGCTCCTGCGAAACTGTCCACAGCCGGCCCAGCACAAGATCCATGCGGCCCGGCGTGCCGAAACAGTCAAAGGTGATCAGGATGGCAGGGCGCTCCTGCCCCTGCCGCTCCCGTACCAGGAGCGTATTCCATTTGGAGGAGAGTTTCCAGTGGACAGACCGCAGGGGATCGCCGGGGCGGTAGTCCCGCAGCTCCTCGTCCTCACCGGTTTGGCGGGGCCGCCCCCCGCTCCCGGCCGGGATTCGCTGCAGGTCCGGGAGGGTGATCGCATCCCTGCCCGCCGGGAGGGGCAGGACAAGAGCAGATGCCGCGGCAGGCGGGCGGAGAGGAAAGGAGAACAGCCCCAGATCATCCAGGGCGCGTACCCGGAGGATGCGGACGGTCAGCAGGCCGCAGTGGGTTGTATCCATGGGGAGGATGTCGTACTGATTCCCTGCAAGACCTGTGAAGGAGAGAGCCTCCCCCCGCACCTGGCCTGTCCACCCGTTCTGAAACGACAAGCGCAGGTTGAGCCGGGCCACGGGGAGCGGAGAGCGGCCCTGCATCCGGATGATCCAATGGTGGTCCTCACCCTGCACCAGCTCCTCCCTGTCCGGCAGGACAGACAGCTTTAAGCGCAAAATGGCCGGAAGGCTCAGCGCCAGGGAGAGAACGGGCGCCAGCAGGATGCAGAGAAGGAGAAAGAAGGCCAGATAGCTGTCGTTGAAGATCAGAAACAGCAGGGCCGCCAGCAGGGCTGCGCCGTAGAGAATGCGTCTTGCAGCCATAACGTTAGCGGACCCGGGGCGCTCTGACGGAGCGGAGCAGGCGCAGCAGCAGCTCCTGCCGCTCCTGCTCCCGGCTCCCCGCCTTGGGCGCATAGACAAGCCGGTGGCCGATCACATCGCAGAACACGTCTGCCACATCTCTGGGCAGGACGTAATCCCGGCCGGCCACGAGGGCCGCCGCACGGCTGACGGCGGCAAGGGACAGCGTGGCCCGGGGGCTTGCCCCCTGCAGCACCTGGGGGTCCTGCCGCGTCGCCTCGATCAGCCGCAGAAGGTAGTCCAGCACCTCCTCGGACAGATAGACCTGTTCAGCTGCCGTCCGCAGCTCCTCCAAAGTCCGCGTGTCCGCCACCTGAACCACCTGGTCCAGAGGGTTTCCCATCTCCCGGGTGCGGACCATGACGGCCTCCTCCTGCCGGGTGGGATACCCGATCTGCAGGCGCAGGGCAAAGCGGTCCAGCTGGGAGTCTGGCAGCAGCTGTGTCCCTGCCGCACCGGTGGGATTTTGAGTGGCAATGACCAGGAAGGGCTGGGGGACGGGGTGGGAGACGCCGTCCACTGTCACCTGCCCCTCCTCCATGGCCTCCAGCAGCGCCGACTGGGTGCGGCTGGTGGCCCGGTTCAGCTCGTCCGCCAGGAAGAGGTTGCACAGCAGTGCCCCCGGCTGGTACTCCATCCGTTTGGAAACCTGATTGAAAACAGAGAATCCCGTCAGATCCGACGGCATCACATCCGGGGTGAACTGGACCCGCTGGCAGCGGAGCCCCAGAGCCCTGGAGAAGGCCAGGGCGATGGTGGTTTTTCCCACGCCGGGAATGTCCTCCAGCAGCACATGCCCCCTGGCCAGGATCGCCAGCAGGATCCGCTGCAGCACCTGCTCCTTTCCCACCACAGCCTTCCGCACCTGGTGGAGAATGCGTTCGATTTGTTGTTGCTCATTCATGCTCGTATGAAACCTCGTTCGTTGGAATCTGCCGCGGCCGCTGAAATCCTTATGTCCGGCACCCGGATTGGCTGCCGGGAAACCGGGGCGGCGGGACAGGGAGCCGGCGTTTTGAAAACGGCAGCATAATCTGCCGAAAAGCAGCCGGCATCTCGCTGCTTACATTCTAAAACGGACAGGCAAAAATGTAAAATACTTTTGCTGCATTGCAGCGGATACTTTCTCCGAATGCCTGGAGGCGTTTTGCTGCAAAATGTACAAAAAAAGTGCCGCGATCCCGCTGCGGCCCGGCGGCCGTCGGCGGATGCATGGGCGATGTAAGCGAGAGGACGGAAGCTTTTCCCAAAGCCTGAAGAATTTGGCGCGCATTGCGGGCCGCACCCTGCAAGCGGGCCGTTCCTCTGGTTTCCATGTCAGCAGCGCCGGATTTTAGAAGAAATACCAGTGCGTTTTTTCTGTCGGCCGGGACACAGTAAGGGAGGCCGCCGCGGGGACCGTTGGGCGGCAGAAGAAGGGAAAGGGGTGATTGAATGGATGAAACCACAGGAACAGTCAGGCGGCCGCAGGCGTCGCCGGTGGGCATCGGCGCTGATGACGGCTTTGGTAATTTTTGCCGGCTGCAGCGTGCCGGCCAAGGCTGCGCCGCAGCCGGTGATGACCGTCAATAGTATGCCCGAAACGTTGGTTCCTATTGGGCATACCGTGGGAATCAAACTGTTCTCCGACGGTGTTCTGGTTGTCGGCCTGGCCGAGGTGGAGACAGAGAAGGGCGCTGCCGCGCCGGCGAAGGCCGCCGGACTGCAGGTGGGCGACTTTATTGTGGAGATCAACGGCAGCGAGGTGGAGAGCACCGAGCAGTTCCAGAGCATCGTGGCCGCCTCCGGCGGCGCCGCCATGGAGATGACAGCCCGCCGGAATGGGAAGGAAGTGGCAGTGGAGACTGCCGCCGTGGAGTGCACCGACGGCGTCTGGCGGATGGGCGCCTGGATCCGGGACAGCCTGGCCGGCATAGGCACAATGACATTTTATGACCCGGAAAACGGCGTTTTCGGCACGCTGGGGCACGGCATCAACGACACGGATACAGGACTTCTCATGCCGCTGGAGGTGGGCTCCATCATGCCTTCCACCGTCAAGGCGGTAAAACGCGGGGAGAGCGGATCGCCTGGGGAGCTGCGGGGAGACTTTGATCTGGAATGCGATCTGGGCAGCCTCTATGCCAACACCTCCTGCGGTGTGTTTGGAACGGCGGAAGCCTGCCCGGTAGCGACGGCCGGAGAGGCGGTGCCGGTGGCACGGCCCCAGGAGGTCCACACCGGCAGCGCCTCCATCCTGGCCAACGTATCCGGTGATGAGGTGAAAGAATATGAGGCGCAGATCACAAGAATCTGCATGGGCTCCGGGGATACCCAGAACTTTGTCATTGAGGTCACAGACCCGGCGCTTCTTGCCGCCACCGGCGGCATCGTGCAGGGGATGAGCGGCAGCCCCATTTTGCAGGACGGCAAGCTGGTCGGCGCAGTTACCCATGTCATGGTGGACGACAGCGCCTGCGGCTACGGCATCTATATCACCAATATGCTCAGCGCCGCATACGGCATCGTGGCACATTCTGCCGGATAACGGGCGGCATTATTCGACAAAAAGTGACAGATTTCAGGAGATAGTCGAAAAACAGAAGAAGATTTTCCAGGTAAGTTGCGGGATTCGACTTGAAAATCCTGTCCCATTATGCTAATTTATTGGTAAGGTCAAATGAAGCTTCAAGATTTCGTCTAAACCACGGCAGAAACGGTGAGGACGGGCCAAATATGGAATTTTGGGAAAAGGAATGTGGCATGATGGAGAACAGGGTAAAAGTAATTCTGGCAGATGGCAACGAAGCATACCGAAATGATTTGGCGGCGCTGGCGGAGCAGTCGGACCGGTTCCAGGTGGTCGGCTCCACCGGAGAGGGCAGCGAGGTGCTGCCCCTGGTGGAGCGCACCGGCGCTGAACTGGTGGTGATGGACCTGGTGCTGCCGGGGCTGGACGGCTTGAGCATTCTGCGCCGTCTGCACGCCATGGGCGCTGCCGCGCCGAAGGTAGTGGCAGTATCCTCCTTCTGCAGCTCCCAGACCATTGCGGAGGCCGGGGCGCTGGAGGTGGCCTATTTCATGGCAAAGCCCTGCGCAGAGGACGCAGTTTTGGAGCGGATGTTCGCTGCGGTGACCCAGCCGGAGGAGACGGCGGAGCACGCGGCAGGGCTGGAGAGCCTTGTGACTTCGATTATCCATGAGGTGGGAGTCCCCGCCCATATCAAGGGATATCAGTATGTTCGTGAGGCGATCATGATTGCCGTGGAGGACATGGAGGTCATCAACTCCGTGACAAAGGTGCTCTATCCCGAGGTAGCCAAGCGCTACGGCACCACGGCCTCCCGGGTGGAGCGGGCGATCCGGCACGCCATTGAGGTGGCATGGGACCGGGGCGATTTGGAGACGCTGCAGAAGTTTTTCGGCTACACGGTGTCAAACAGCAAGGGGAAACCCACCAACTCAGAATTTATTGCCATGATCTCTGACAGGATCCGGCTGCAGCTGAAGGTAAAGCGCTGAGCCTGAACGGACAAAGGCGGCGGCCCTGCGGGGCCGCCGCCTTTAGACTATCAGAAGAGTTCACGCAGACGTTTTGAAAGCCTGAAAAAGCGGTTGCTTTCCCGCTGCAGAGCAGTGGGGAGGGCCGTGCCCCGCACGCCTTGTAAAGCTTGGCTTTGCGGGGCACGGCCTGCGCATGAAACCTTATGTCCTGGCGCGGTTTAGCTATGTTGAAAGGCTCATAGCCTGCGGCCGCACCACTGGTTGGCGGCAGCGTGGTAGGGGACGGTCCTGCTGTTGTGAAACTCCACAAATTTCAGCGCATACAGATCTCCGGAGATATAGCGGTCATGCTCCGGCTGGTAGATGACGATGTAATCGCTGCCCACGGTGTGCAAGATTCCCTGCCAGACCACGGAGCTGTCGGTTCCCGTTTGAAAGGTGGCTACAATGAAGTAGCCGGTGTTGCGGGCCAAAAGGCTTTTGATGGAGCTGCCGTAGGCCTCGGCGTTGGTCATGGGGTTGATGGTGGCCTCCATGGAGACGGGGTTGCTGATGTCCAGCCCGCCGCGTCCCATGGGCAGGGCGGCCTGAGGGGCCAGCTGGGCGTCAGCCCCGGCGGAGGGCCAGCTCTGCTGGCCGGCGGCTGTCTGCGGGGCGCCCTGCTGGGCAGCAGTTTCGGCGCTCCAATATAATGTGGGATCGTTTTGGTATGCTTGCGTCATAGAGAAGAACACTCCTTCCAATGGACTTAGGCGCTGGGGTCAGGTGCTGTAATAGGCGTCTGTGGGATTATAAAAGCAGTGGTCGCCGATGCGGATCTCCCAGTAACCCACATCTGATGGGAACCGGGAGCGGCAGTTGGGGCTGAAGGG
>CAJFPI010000162.1 GCA_904398675.1 uncultured Oscillospiraceae bacterium | reverse complement strand
CGGGGCGGACCTTGGGGTTGTTGCAGCCCACCATGGCCACAGCGCCCCGCAGCACGCCGGACTTGACGCACTCCACCAGGGGTTTCATGGTGCCGGTGACGTCCACCTGGGTGTTGGTGACGCCGTCCAGGCACTTCTTGATGGCCTCCACGGAATAGCCCACAGTGGCCTCGATCTTCATGTCGGGGATGAACACGCGGTCCTGATCCCGGTTCTTGAAGTTCTCCACCGCCAGTTTCACAATGGCCTTGGCGTTCTCGCCGGCGTTCTCCGCGGAGAAGTGGATGAACTCGCTGTCCGGCATCCGGGCAATATCAGAGGTGGTGATGAACTTGGTGTGGAAACACTTGGAGAGGGGGCCGAGGGCCGGGAAGATGCACTGCACATCCACCACGATGGCCTCGCAGGCGCCGGTAAGTACCACGTTTTCCTGCTGCAGGAAGTTGCCGGCCATGGGGATGCCGTGGCGCATGGCCACCTCGTTGGCGGTGCAGCAGACGCCGCAGATGTTGATGCCCTTGGCGCCGTTGGCCTTGGCCAGGGCCAGCATCTCGGGATCCTGGGCATAGAGGACGATCATCTCGGAGAGGGAGGGATCGTGGCCATGGACGACGATGTTGACCATATCCTTCTCCATAACGCCCAGGTTGGCGGTGGTGTCGATGGGCTTGGGGGTGCCGAACATGACGTCGGAGAACTCCGTGCCGCACATGGAGCCGCCCCAGCCGTCGCTGAGGCCGCAGCGCAGCGCCTGACGGATCAGCGCCTCCGGCAGGGAGGAGCAGCCCATATGGGTCATATGCATGGCCTGGGAGACCTCGCGGTCAATAGCCCGGGGCTCGATGCCGGCGTTATGCCACAGCTCGCGGGTGTGCTCCGGGGCGCGGCTGAGGAACCGCTGGATGCCGAAGGGCTTTCCGTACTCCATAAGGGCGGTCTCCGCCACCTCGTGGGCCAGGTCGTAGATGTCCTTCCCCTCGGTCTCCACGCCCCACTCCTTGGCGATTCTCTTCAGCTTTTCCGGGTCTTTAACAGTGTAGTTGCCGCCCTCCCGGGTCTGGTAGAGGGTGTGGCAGATTTCGCGGCCGTGGTCGGAATGGGTGGCGCTGCCGCCGGCGGTGAACCGCAGGAAGTTGCGGGCCACAATGCCGTGAACGTCGCAGCCGCAGATGCCTCTGGGCGCTTTGGGAGTGATGCGGCAGGGACCCATGGAGCAGATGCGGCAGCAGGTGCCCTCCTCACCGAATTTGCAATGGGGAGTCTGATTCTTGACGCGCTGCTGCCAGGAATCAGCGCCCACCTGGCCGCCAAGCTCCAGCAGCTTTTGGGTTGCGGCTTCCATTTGTTCGACAGTGATCAGTTTCATAGACGACTTTGCCGAAAGCAGATCTGATCCGCTTTCAAACGCTCCTTTCTCTGGAATCTCACACAGTTTGGGCCGTTGTTACACTTTTAACAAATGTGCTTACATTTTAGCAAATGGCTTAAGAAAAAGCAAGTGCAAAAACCCCCTCCCGGGGGTTCGGAAGGGGGCTTTTCACGCCTTTTTGCAAAATTCGTATGGTTGGCCAAAAAGGCAGTATATAATTTAGTGAAAGATGACAATTTGTACAGCGCTTTTCATAAAAAAGTAATGCAAATCATACGAAAACAGCATGAAATGGGCACATATTTGAATTTTTTGCGGATAATTATGCAAGAGTCGCAGGGGAAATGCATATTATTTCAAAAACTGCTCAATAGCCCGGTTCAGCTCCTCGATGGCGGTGTGGTCGTTGTGCTCCACAGCGTCCACAATGCAGTGCTCCAGGTGGTCCTTGAGGATGACCTTTCCGGTGTTGTTGATAGCGCTTTTCACCGCGGCCAGCTGGATCAGCACCTCCGAGCAGTCCCGTCCGTCCTCCACCATTTTCCGCACGCTCTCCAGGTGGCCGATGGCCCGGGCCAGGCGGTTGGACACCCGCTTGATATGCTCGGGGCTGTGCTTGTGGCCGTGGCCGTCGTGGGAGTGGGGGACCCCGTTTTCATGGAGGGAGCTGTGGCCGTGGGGGGATATGTCGCCGTAGGAATGGCTGTGGATATGGTCGTGATGGTCGCTCATAGCGTACCTCCTTTGGCAGATCAGGGGGCTTGTTCAGTAGGCATCATTATAGTGGATAACCGCAGCCTGCGCAACCCCCGGAGGGGGAGGAAACAATCGGAATTGGGAGGGGAGCGGAGAAGATTGTGAAAAAAGGTTGCAATTTCGGGGGGAGTCTGCTAACATGATCGCTGTATGAGAGGCGCCGGAGGAGGCTCCGGCATGAGAGGGCGGATCGCTGTCCGCTCCGGAAACAATACGGAGGAGAATACATATGAAAAAGCTGGTTGTCAGCAAGGAGCAGCCCTGCAAGGCGTGCCTGTCCTGCGTGATCGCCTGCTCCCAGGCGTTCTACAAGAAGTTTGACCCGGACCTCAGCTGCATCCGCATCACTGCCAAGCCCGACGGGGAGCCCAAGGTAAATGCCTGCATCATGTGCGGCAAGTGCGCCCGGACCTGCCCGGAGGGGGCCATCAGCCAGAACGCCAAGGGCGTGTATGTGGTGGATAAGAAGAAGTGTGTGGCCTGCGGCAAGTGCGTGGAGGCCTGCCCCATGCATGTGATGGTGCTCTCGCCGGAGGCCGAGAGCGTCAGCAAGTGCATCGCCTGCGGCATCTGTGCCAAGGCATGCCCCATGGGGATCCTCTCCGTGGAGGAAAAATAGAAAAGCATTTTTGCAGGAAAGTGAGACTGTCGAAACAGGTGCTATGCACCTGTTTCGAGGAAGATGCAGTCCGCCGCGCGCAGAATTTGTCCTCTGCAAGAGGACAAATTCCACACTTGCGGCCTGAGAAGTGTTTTCAGCCACGCACATGTCGCGGCTGAAAACGGATAGGATTGGCTTTGTGCCTGCGGGCAAAAACCCTGCGAGGCTTTTTCGACAAGCTGAGTCCGCCGTCCGGTCTCCGGACGGCGGACTTTTTTCCGAAAGGAATGGGGAGAGCTTAGAAATCCACAGCCTCGTCGTAGTAGCAGCACTTGAGCAGTTTCTCCATCTCCGCCGGGGTGATGGGCCGGGGGTTGGAGCCGGTGCAGGCGTCGCCCACCGCAAGCTCCGCCACCTGGGGCAGCTTGTCCAAAAACTCCTTTTCGCCGATGATGCCGCCCTCGTAGTCCCTGATGCAGGTGGGGATGTCCAGTTTCCGGTTCATCTCCTGGATGTGGGCGATGAGGGCGCGGCTGCTGGGCTCCAGGCCCAGGGACGCGGCGATCTCACCGTAGCGTTTCTCCGCCTCGGGGACCTTGGCGTTGAAGGCGATGACCTTGGGCAGGTACATGGCGTTGGCGCAGCCGTGGACAATGTGGCCGCCGGAGTAGGCCGCGCCGGTCTTGTGGGCCATGGAGTGGACGATGCCCAAAAGGGCGTTGGAGAAGGCCATTCCGGCCAGGCACTGGGCGTTATGCATCCGGTCCCGGGCGGCCATGTCGCCGTTGTAGCTGTCCACCAGGTCCGCGGAGATCATCCTGATGGCGTGGAGGGCCAGGGGATCGGTGTAGTCGCAGTGGAGGGTGGAGACATAGGCCTCGACGGCGTGGGTCATGGCGTCCATGCCGGTGTGGGCGGTGAGCTTTTTGGGCATGGTCTCCGCCAGGGCCGGGTCCACAATGGCCACATCCGGGGTGATGTTGAAGTCCGCCAGGGGGTATTTGATGCCCTTCTGATAGTCGGTGATGACGGAGAAGGCGGTGACCTCGGTGGCGGTGCCGGAGGTGGAGGGGATGGCGCAGAACCGGGCCTTCTGCCGCAGGGTGGGGAAGGAGAAGGGGGTGATGAGATCCTCGAAGGAGATCTCCGGGTACTCATAGAAGGCCCACATGGCCTTGGCCGCGTCAATGGGGCTGCCGCCGCCCACGGCCACGATCCAGTCGGGCTGGAAGGCGCGCATGGCCTCGGCGCCCTTCATCACCGTCTCCACAGAGGGGTCCGGCTCCACGCCCTCAAAGAGCTGGACATCCATCCCGGCCTCCCGGAGATAGCTGGCGATTTTGTCCAGGAAACCAAAGCGTTTCATGCTGCCGCCGCCTACGACTACCATGGCACGCTTGCCCGTCAGGGTCTTCAGGGCCTCCAGGGCGTCCTTGCCGTGATACAGGTCTCTGGGAAGAGTAAATCTCGTCATGCTGTGGTACCTCCATTCAACAAATCCGAAATTGTTTATATTTTAACGATCTGTGATCATTATATAGGCTCCCAACGATATTGTCAATAGTTTAACAATGTGCGGCGGGGAGAATCTCAAAAAGATTCTGACGCAGAAATTGTGGAATATGACGAACCCGATTCAGCTGCAGGCTGCGGGCGGCTTGTCCTTTGCGGGCGGGTGTGGTACAATGGCTGCAAGGCAGTTAATGCACCATTTGGCAGGACGCCCGGTTTCGCCCCAGAGCGGCGGGAGGGCGTCTGTCATCGCTGGGATGTCACGGCGCCATGTCCGCAAGCGGGCGTGGTGTATAGCGGCAGCGCTCCGGCGGAGCGAAATGAAACGATAAGAGGTGGTGGAGGTGAAACGCTGCCGGGCAGCAGCCGGAATCGCTTGAAATGCAAAGGAATGAAAGGAGAAACAGTATGGCGATTCCGGAACAAGCTATTTATCCCCGCACCGGAGACCGGCAGACGGTTTATCTGAAGGCTGTCGTCACCCGGCCCTCCATCCAGGTGGGGGACTACACCATGTACAACGATTTTGTCAACGATCCCCGGGATTTTGAAAGGAACAATGTGCTCTACCACTATCCCGTCAACCACGACCGCCTGGTGATCGGAAAATTCTGCTCCATTGCCTGCGGGGCCCGCTTTCTCTTCAACAGCGCCAATCACGCCATGGGTTCCCTCTCCACCTATCCCTTCCCGCTGTTTTATGAGGCGTGGAGCCTGGAGAAGGAGCGGGTGGCCGAGGCCTGGGACAACAAGGGAGACATTGTGGTGGGAAACGATGTGTGGATCGGCTATGAGGCAGTGATCCTGGCCGGCGTCACCATCGGCGACGGGGCGGTGATCGGCGCCCGGGCCCTGGTGACCCGGGATGTGCCGCCCTACACCGTGGTGGGCGGCGTGCCGGCCCGGCCCATCCGCAGGCGGTTTTCGGAGGAGACGGCGGCCGCGCTGCAGCGCCTGCGCTGGTGGGACTGGCCCCGGGAGCGGATCGCCCGGTGCCTTCCCGCCATCCGGTCCGGCGACATCGGCGGACTGCAGGCGGCGGCACAATCATAAAAAAGGAGGAATCCATATGCAGATTCGCAGAGCGGCGGAGCGGGATATCCCCAGGCTCCATCAGCTGCTGCAGCAGGTGAACCTGGTCCACCACATCGGCCGGCCGGACCTCTTTAACATTGGGACAAAATATACCAATGAGGAGCTGAAGGCCATCCTCCGGGATGCGGGCCGCCCGATCTTCGTGGCGGCGGATGAGGAGGACCGGGTGATGGGCTACGCCTTCTGCATCTTTGAGGAACACAAGGGGGACAACATCCGCACGGATATCCGCACGCTGTATATTGACGATCTGTGTGTGGACGAGCAGCTGCGGGGCGGCGGCGTGGGCCGGGCCCTCTACCGGGCGGTGGAGGACTTCGCCCGGGCACAGGGCTGCTATAACGTGACGCTGAACGTATGGAGCTGCAACGAGAAGGCCATGGGCTTTTATGAGGCCTGTGGCCTTAGGCCCCAGAAGATCGGGCTGGAGCGGATCCTCTGAGATCGCCGAAAGGGCGGAGCTTTCTTCAAAAATGTGCCCTGCGGCGGTGCATGCCGCAGGGCTTTTTGAACAAGCTGAAGGCAGCCCGCCGGGAGTTTCCCCGGCGGGCTGCCTGATGTCGTTTCAGCGGGATTCAGCGGATCTCCACCACCTCATACCCTGCATCGGTAACAGCGCGGGTCAGGGCCTCGTCGGAGACGTCTCCCTGGACGGTGGCGGTGCCGGCCGCCAGGTCCACAGTGGCGGTGACGCCGGGGAGGGCGTTGAGGGCCTTGTCCACATGGGACTGGCAGTGGGCGCACATCATGCCCTTGATTACGATGGTTTTTGCCATGGTTGGTTCCTCCTTATATTTCGTAGTGCGGCTGTTATGAATGAAGATGGAACAGCGGCAGGTGTTACTTCATCAATTTCTGCAGAAGGCACACCAGCTCGTCGATCACCTCGTCGTTGCCCTGGCGGATATTGTCCGCCACGCAGGTCTTGATGTGGGAGGATAGGAGCTCCTTGCTGAAACTGTTCAGGGCGGCGGTGGCGGCGGAGACCTGGACGAGGATGTCGGTGCAGTAGGCATCCTGATTCAGCATCTCCTTGAGCCCACGGATCTGCCCTTCAATCCGGCTGAGGCGGTTCATAAGCTGCTTTTGCTCCTCCGGCGTGCGGTGCTTGGTCTTGGGCGCCGCGCAGCAGCAGGGGTCCATATGCTCACCTCCTGTCTTTTACAAGTTTCATTTTATACCCCTATGGGGTATTTGTCAAGCGCAAAATACCCCACCCGCCCTTTTGGGCGGGTGGGACATGATCGGACCTGCTGGCATTATCGCTTTTCCCCGGGCCGGAACAGCAGGGCGGCCAGAAGGCCGAAAAGGACCGCTGCGGCGATGCCGGCCGCTGCGGCGGTAAAGCCGCCGGTGAAGACCCCCAGCCAGCCCGTCTCTCCCACGGCCCGCTCCACACCCTTAGCAAGATTGGCGCCAAAGCCCGTCAGCGGAACAGTCGCACCCGCACCGCCCCAGTCCGCAATGTGTCCGTAGACACCGACAGCCTGCAAGATCACGCCGGCCACTACATAGCCGGAGAGGATCCTTGCCGGGGTCAGCCGGGTCTTGTCGATGAGAATCTGGCCGATGGCACACAAAATTCCCCCGCAGAGGAAGGCTTTCAGATACTCCATTCACACAATCCGTCCTTTCTCTCATCCGTTTTCCAGCACAACTGCGTGGCAGATCCCCGGGATGCTCTCCCCCTGGAGGGAGGAGGTGGGGGAGAGCAGCGCCCCGGTGGGGGCGAAGAGCAGGCGATGGATCTGCCCCTCCTCCATCTGCCGCAGCAGATAGCCGTTGAACACCGAGGCGCTGCAGCCGCAGCCGCTGCCGCCGCAGTGCATGTCCTGCCCCTCCAGGTCAAAGAGCAGCAGGCCGCAGTCCACATAGTTTTTTCCCATCCGTATGCCG
>CAJFPI010000161.1 GCA_904398675.1 uncultured Oscillospiraceae bacterium | reverse complement strand
CTGAGCCGCAGCCGGTCAATTTCGTCGTTGGTGGAGGCGTCCTTCTCGATATAGGTGTCTGTGTGGGGGATATAGGCCTCCGGCTGGTAGTAGTCGTAGTAGGAGACAAAGTACTCCACGGCGTTGTTGGGGAAAAACTCCTTGAACTCCGCGCACAGCTGGGCGGCCAAGGGTTTGTTGTGGGCCAGCACCAGGGTGGGCCGCTGGATCTGCTCGATGACCTTGGCCATGGTATAGGTCTAGCCCGAGCCGGTGACGCCCAGAAGTACCTGCTCCCGGAGCCCGTCTTCAATGCCGCGGGCCAGGGCCTCGATGGCCTGGGGCTGGTCCCCGGCAGGTTTATATTCAGAGATGACTTCAAACTTTGGCATGGCAGTTCACTCCAGAGATGTTTCCGTTCCCGCCGCCGGGGACCAGCCCGGCGCCGCGAAGGCGGCGTACAAGGGCTTTGCCGTGAGGCAAAGCCTTGCCGCAGGGCGGATTGACTCCGCCCGAGGATGTCAAATCATGTGGGGTCCCCGGCAGGCGTCAGCCTGCTGGGGCAACTCCGGCGGGGCCCCTTTTCAAGGGCGTTTTTTTCCAATAGGGCAAGTCCGTCCCTTTTCCACCAGACCGATCACCTTTCGCCGCCGATGTGTGTCACTACTCCTTTTCCGCGCTCCGCGCTGCAGTGGTGCTGGACGGTGGTGCACCGCACCATTCTCTGCAAGGGACGGCAGGCGCAGCGGTTATCAGTCTGGGAACCATCGGTTTCACAGGCCGGCAGGCAGAGTGGGAGAATCCTGAAATTTGGTAGGTGTACCTGCTCCCAGCGGCGGGGGCAAAACAGGCCTCTCCATGACCCTGTTCCCATAAATGGGGTCTTTAGGGGCAAAGCCCCTAAACGTGTTTTTGGTAACTTTTTGCACGAACAAAAAGTTACCCCCCGGAGGGTGGGCACCCTCGTCGGCCCGGGCTGCGCATCAGTCGCTCCGCCGCAGGCGGCAGAGCTCCCTTGCGCCGGAGCACAAAATCCCCCGCAGTATGCCTACCAGCCCGCCCTGTGGCGCAGTGTCCCGTTCTGGGCCATGGAGACAAAGTCCCCGTCGGCCACAATGATGTGATCCGCCAGCACCACGCCGATGGCCCGGAGAGCGGATTCGATCTGCGTGGTGGCCAGCACGTCCTCCCGGGAGGGGACGGCCAAACCGCTGGGGTGGTTGTGGGCCAGGATCACGGCGGAGGCGTTGTAGCGCAGGGCAAATTCCACCACCCGCCGGATGGGCAGCTCCGCGCTGGAGGCGTCGCCCTCTGTCAGGCGGCGGCAGTCCAGCACCTTCCCCTTGGCGTCCAGGCAGAGCTGATAGGCCACCTCCAGCCGCTCCCCGGCAAAGCGCTCCAGGAGATACGCCCCTGCGGCCTCAGCGCTGCAGAGAATCACCGGCTCCCGGTCCAGGGCGGCCAGCCGGCAGCGCCGGCCTGTCTGCCCCACCAGGTTCAGAAACAGCGCGGACTGTTTCCCAATGCCCTCTACCTTCGCCAGCTGCTCCGGCGCCGCGGCCAGGACCGCCTCCAGCGTGCCGAACTGCTCGATCAGGCGGTGGGCAATCGGATTGGTGTCGCGGCGCTCGATGATGTAGAACAGCAGCAGCTCCAAAACCTCGTGATCGGCAAACGGAGCCAGCCCATGGTCCAGGAACCGCCGGCGCAGCCGTTCCCGGTGCCCGTCATGAACGTTCTTTTTCTGCTGCCCGTTCATCACCATTTCCCAAGCCCCCTCCCTGTGATCAGCCCAGACGCTGCCGACCCATTTTATCGTACTATTGTACCATGATTTCCTGGGCTCTACAAGCATATTCTTGTGGAAAATCCGGGACCGCAGGGGGAAGGGACTTGACAGAGACGTAAAAAAAGCATAAAGTAGTACATACAAGATCCGGTAGGTAAGGCTACCACAGGGATATGGGTCGCTGCCGCGAAACCGTGGAGACACGGCAAGATGGTTTGAGCAGATCATGTCGAAACAGGAAGGCATGACCTAATGCGATTACACCGCCCTGTGATGCTAAAGCTTGTACGGTGGTGGGGCGTCTGCGCCCTTCGCTTGTGGCATGCGTGATGCGCAGCCGTGGTACCTGCCAGTTTGTGTACCGTGGCTGTCTTTTTTTTGCTATGCTCTGCTGCGTAAGCGCAGAGCAAATATGGCCGTGTGCCGCTGAAAGCGGCCCGGCTATGGAATCCAGGCGCGCGGGCCGGGACGGCCCCATGCGCAAAACTTCATATGCCGTTTTCCTTTGCCTGCTATTGCGGCGTGCCTGCGGCGCGTGAAGTTTGTTTTGGGACCTCCAGCCAAAGACGGGCATACTAGCATCATGGGTTCCCAGGCTGAGAGAAATCGGGATAGAGAGGAGGCGCCGCCATGCAGGAGTTTGAAACGGATGCGTTGACAGAGCAGATGGAGGAATTGGTGGAACAGCGGCAGTGGGCCAAGCTGCGGGAGCTGCTCCTTCCGATGGAGCCGGCGGATATCGCTGAAATTTTGGACGAGCTGCCGGAGGACCGGCTGCCTCTGCTATACCGCCTGCTGCCGAAGGAGCTGGCGGCGGAGGTCTTCGTGGAAATGGAGGCGGAGGAGCAGGAGCTGCTCATCAAGTCCTTCTCCGACACGGAGCTGAAGGAAGTGCTGGACGAGCTGTATGTGGACGACACGGTAGACATCGTGGAGGAGATGCCCGCCAGCGTGGTCAAGCGGATTTTGCAGCACGCCGACCCGGAGACCCGCAAGAGCATCAACGAGATCTTGAAGTATCCGGAGGACTCCGCCGGCTCTATCATGACCACGGAGTTTGTGGATCTGAAGAAGAATCTCACCGTGGCCGACGCCATCAAGCGCATCCGCCGCACCGGCACGGACAAGGAGACCATCAACATCTGCTATGTCACCGATCCCAGCCGGCACCTGCTGGGCCTGGTGTCTATCCGGACGCTGCTGCTGGCGGACGAGGATGATGTCATTGAGGACATCATGGATACCAACGTGGTCTTCGCCCGCACCATGGACGACAAGGAAGATGTGGCCCAGACCCTGAATAAATACGGCTTTCTGGCCCTGCCGGTGGTGGACACGGAGGACCGCCTGGTGGGCATCGTCACCGTGGATGACGCCATGGACGTTATGGAGGAGGAGGCCACGGAGGACTTCGAGCGCATGGCCGCCATCCTCCCTACCGACAAGCCCTATCTCCGCACCGGCGTTTTGGAGACGGTAAAGAGCCGCCTGCCCTGGCTGCTGCTGCTGATGCTTTCGGCCACGCTGTCGGGCATCGTCATCAACAGCTTTGAGGAGTCCCTGGCCACCTACTCCGTGCTCATCGGCTTTATCCCCATGCTCACCGGCACCGGGGGCAACAGCGGCTCCCAGAGCAGCGTGGCGGTGATCCGCGGCCTGAGCCTCAACGAGATCGATTTCGGAGACCTCTGCGCCGTGGTGTGGAAAGAGAGCCGGGTGGCGGTGGTCTGCGGCGCGCTGCTGGCCTGTGCCAACTTTGTAAAGCTCCTGCTGGTGGACCGCCTTCTGTTTCAGAATGCGGACGTCACGATCCCTGTGGCCCTCGTGATCTGCCTCACGCTGGTGTGCACCGTGTTCTGCGCCAAGGTGGTGGGCAGCATGCTCCCCCTGCTGGCCGAGAAGATCGGCCTGGACCCTGCCGTCATGGCCAGCCCCTTTATTTCCACCATTGTGGATGTGCTGAGCCTTTTGATCTACTTTACCTTTGCCACGCTGATCCTTGGGATATAGGCCCTGTTGTGCTGAAGCAAAGCTGCCCCCGGACCCTGCAGGGTCCGGGGGCAGCGCTGTTCAGGACAGCCGGGGCTGCCTGATCCGATCCATTTCGCGGCGGAAGATCACCAGATACAGCAGAAGAGACACGGAGATGCTGATGAAGTCCGACACCGGCTCGGCCAAAAAGACGGCCAAAACCTTGTTTTGCATGAAACGGGGCAGAATGTAGATGAGGGGGATGAGCAGGATCACCTTCCGGAGGCAGGCGATAAAGAGGGATGCCTTGGCCATGCCGATGGAGAGAAACGCCTGCTGTACAGAGAGCTGGATGCAGAACAGCCCCATCACCGCCGTATACACCCGCAGCGTCCAGACGCCCGTCTCCATCAGGGCCTGGGACTGGCTGTTGAACAGGAGGATGAACACCTGGGGGAACAGCTGCACCAGCGCCCAGATCACGACCATGTAGACCGCGCTGATACGGAGCATGGAACGGAAAGCATCCTCCACACGCTGGGGGTTGCGGGCGCCGTAGTTGTAGCTCATGATGGGCTGGGCGCCCTGGCCGATGCCCTGGGCAGGCAGCCACACCATCTGCATCACCGTGCTGGCGATGGTCATGGCGCCCACGGCCACATCGCCGCCGAATTTGGAAAGCGATGCGTTGAAGGAGATGTTCAAAACTGCCTCCGTAGCCTGCATGACAAAGGGGGCCAGCCCCAGCGCCAGCACCGGCCCCATGACGCTGAAGGCGGGACGAAGATACTTCCACCGGATGCGGAGCTTGGTTTGGGGGCTGGCCAGCAGAAACCAAACGGCGAAGGCGGCGGAGAGCGCCTGGGAGAGAATGGTGGCCAGGGCAGCCCCGGCCACACCCATGTCAAAGAGATAGATGAACACCGGGTCCAGCACGATGTTGGTCACCGCGCCGATCAGAACGGTGATCATGGCAAAGCGGGTGTAGCCCTGGGCGGTGATAAAGAGATTCAGCCCCAGGGACAGCATAACGAAGAGGGAGCCCAGGGCATAGATCTGCATATAGGGCAGAGCATAGATGATGGTCTCCTCACTTGCGCCGAAGAGATAGAGGAGATCCTCGCTCCAGCAGGCGAACACCGCTGTCATGGGGATGGAGAATAGGATGAGGCAGGTGAAACAGTTGCCTAAGATCCATTCCGCCCCGTCGTTATCCCCCTTGCCCATGGAGATGGAGGCCCGGGGGGCGCCGCCCCGGCCCACCAGGTAAGCGAAGGCGGAGAGGAAATAGGTGAGGGGAAAACACAGCCCCACCCCGGTGAGGGCGGTCTCCCCCACTATAGGCATGTGGCCGATATAGATCCGGTCCACAATGTTGTACAGCATATTGACCAGCTGGGCCAGGACCGTAGGGACGGCCAGGCGCAGCAGGAGCTTTCCCACCGGCGCGGTGGCCAGCTGGGTGGAGACGTCCGCGGAGGGGCTTGCGTTCTGGTGCATGGGAGAGACCTTCTTTCCAAAAATACTTGCTGCAGACCGGCTGTGCGTCAGAGAGAAAATCCGCCGTCGGCAGTGAGTACCTGCCCGGTAATAAAGCCGGCGCTGTCGGACGCCAGAAAGGCCACGGCCGCGGCCACGTCCTCCGGCCTCCCAAGGCGGCCCATGGGGGTTTCCTCTGCCAGGGCGGCCAGAGTTTCCCGGCCCAGGGGGGCGGTCATGTCTGTGGCGATGACGCCGGGGGCCACGCAGTTGACGCGGATGCCGGAGGGGGCCAGCTCCGCGGCCAGAGAGCGGGTCAGGCCGATCACCGCCGCCTTGGACGCGGCGTAGGCCACCTCACAGGAGGCCCCCCGCAGCCCCCAGATGGAGGAGAGGTTTACAATGGCCCCCCGTTTCACATGGAGCATGTGGGGCAGCACCGCCTGGATGGCGTAGAAGGCCCCGTCCACATGGACGGCGAACATCTCCCGCCAGCTCTCGTCGGTGATGTCCTGAAACTGCTCCTGCCGGGCCACGCCGGCGTTGTTCACCAGCACCTCGACGGGGCCGAGGAGCGCCTCCGCCTGCCGGATGGCGGCGGTGACGGAGGCGCGGTCCCGCACGTCTGCCTGCACCGCGGCGGCCCTGCATCCCTGCTGCCGCAGCGCGGCGGCGGCGGCCTCAGCAGTGTCCCGGGATGTGTGGTACTGGATGGCCACAGCCATCCCCTCGCCGGCAAGGCGGCGGGCCGCAGCCAGCCCGATGCCCCGGGAGGCGCCGGTCACAAAGGCGGTCTTTTCCATTTTCCTCCTCCTCACGGCTTGGAAGTCTCTTAATCAACAGTGTAGGCCACACAGGAGAAAAAATCAACCCCTGGAAGAGAGATGCGCTTGCCGGCCCTGGCAGCCCGTCAATAGACGGAGACGGCGCGGGCAAAGGGCTCCTGGGCGGTCCAGCAGGCGGCGCTGCCGTCGGCATAAATCACCACAGCAGCATCCCCCTGGGCATCCAGGTGGACCGCCGGAGAGTCGGTGTCCACCAGCTCCAGGCCCCCGTCCGGCGTGATGCTGTAGAGCGTGTCGCCGGCGGTGAGGATCAGGGTCAGGTCATCCAGCACCACAAGCTGCACCACAGCGAAGTCGGCCTGGATCTGTCCGCTGCCGTCCTGCCAGCTGTCCGGTGCGGAGAAACTGCTGCCAACGGTATAGAGGCGGCTGTCCCGGTCCACCCAGCAGAGACTGTCCGCGGAGAGGGCAAAGCTGCACACATCCCGATCCTGCAGCGTCCAGGTATCCGGGGCGGAGGCAGCGCTGGTGTACAGCGCGCCGGAGGTGGTCAAAAGGGCGGCCTGCCGGTCATTTGCCGCAATGGCAGATACGGCGGGAAACTGCGCCAGGGGCTGGAGAGACGGATCTGAACCGGCTCCGGCCGTCCAGACCGAGCCGTCCTCCAGCAGCACCAGGAGGCGGCCGGTAGTGCCGCACACGTCGGCCACCGCCCCGCTGCAGGGGATCTGTGTCCAGCCGGACCGGGGGACCGTATCGGCGCTGCCGGCGCCCAGCTGGCCCCAGCGGTTTTCCCCTGCGGCCCAAAGGCCGCCTCCGTCGTCTATCACAAAGGAGGTCCGGCCTGCACAGGCCACCTTCACCGCCGCGGCGGGAAAGTCCAGAGGCTGCATCTGCTCCACTGCGGGAACCGCCGCCGCGTCCAGGCCCAGCTGGCCCATGGCGTTGCTGCCCCGGCCATAGACCTGCCCGTTCTGGATGGTGAGCACGAAGTCGGTTCCTACGGCCAGGGGGTTCTCATAGGACAGCAGCTCGTGGAGGAGCTCCTCCCGCAGGGCATAGTATTCGTCCTTGTCCGTGGCGTCGATCATCGTCTGCACCAAAACCAGCGCCTGGGGCAGCTGGCCGGATTCCCGCAGAATCTGGATCATGGCCGCGGCGGCATTTTCGTCGGGCCGCTCGGTGTAAACGATCTGATCCAGCATCTCCTGGGCGGTGGCATAGTCCTCCGTCCCGGCGTAGGCCTGGGCCAGCCCCACCCGTGCCTCCAGGTTGTTGGGATCCAGCTCGATCACCTGGCTGAAGGCGCTGACAGCGCCGCTGTAGTCCAGATCGTTCAGCCGCTGCCGGCCGAGGGTCAGGCTGTCGGCGGCGGAGGGGCCGCGGAAATGCAGCAGCGTGTACCCCAGCAGCACCGCGATCAGCAGCGCCAGGGGAAACACAATGGGCCATTTTTTGATTTTCAGCTCCTTCATTGGGCGCCTCCTTCCTGCCAGCTCAGCTCGGACTGCTCCGGTGTGCAGACAATGGTCAGCTCACCCTGGGCCACCACGCTGGGCGCGCCGGAGGAATAGGCCCCGTCGCTGCGGCCCAGCGTCACAAGGCCCCAGCCGGTGACGGTGCCGCTGTCCCCCAGGTCGAGGTCAGAGAGGGCCCCCTCCGCACTGCCGGCATTCTCCGGCCAGGGCAGGGAAAGGGTGCCGTTTACATACAGGGAGAGGGTGGAGTTTTCCGACACATTTTCCCGCAGCTCCATGCTGCTGCCGGTAAGGACCAGCGTGCCGTCTCCGGGCAGAACGCCTTGGGCCGAGGTCACCACCAGGCTCCCCAGCCGCAGGTTCCGGCAGGTCCTGCTCTCTCCCACGATCAGCAGCCGGTCAAAGTGCTCCTCTGTGCCGTCGGCAAGGGTGAGCGTGACGGTCTGCCAGCCGCCGGAGAGGGCGGGGGAGGCCGAAACCGTTATGGCGTCCTCGCTCTGGCGGGTGATTTCCGCCTGCTCGCCGCCCACAGCCACAGCTGTGACGGCGGACAGGTTCTCACCTGTAAAGCGCAGCGTCACATCCTGCCCATTTTCCACCCACCGGGCCAGGCTGTCTGGGGTGAGGACGGCGGGGGAGCATGCGAAGAGCAGGGGGGAGGCCGCGTCAGATACGGCCAGCGTGTAGTCCCGGCGTACGCTGAAACCGTCCGCCTCCAGGAACACATACCGCTGGGTGAGGATCTCCTCGTTGGTCACGGTGTAAGTCAGCGTCACTGTGTTGCCGATGACCTGCTGGAGGCTGGCATATACGTTGCTCAGCTCCGAGGAGGAGTCCGCCCGGATGTACTGGCCGCCGGTGCGGTCGGCGATCTGCTGCAGCAGCGCGTCATTTACGCTGCCAAAGCCGATGGTGTGGATCACCACGCCGGCCTCCGCTGCCGCATCCACTACGCTGAAGTCGATATCACTCTGGCCGTCGGTCATCAGCAGCATCACCCGCCCGCCGGCGGCGGCGGACAGCGCCTCCAGGCCGGTCTCGATGCCGGAGGTGATGTTGGTATTCCCGTTGGCAGACAGGGTGTCCGCCATGGCCTGGAGCGCCGAGGGGTCCCGGCTGAGATCGGAGAGCAGCTGGGCGCTGCTGTCAAAGGCCACCAGGGCCGCGGCGGTGTCCGCGCTCATGTTCCCCGCGAAATCCCGGAGGGCGGATTTCAGATTTTCCATGGGCGCGCCGTCCATGCTGCCGCTGCGGTCCACCACAATGGCTACATTGGAGAGGGCCGCCTCCTGAAATTCAGCGGTATAGGACACCTCCTCCCGGGTATCCCGGACCACCGCCTCCTGCTCCACGATCTGCTGCAGGAGCTCCTCGCGCCCGGAGATGGTGACGCGGATGGTGGGGTAATCCGTCAGATCCAGGCCGGAGACAAACAGCACCCGGCCATAGGTCTTCTGATCGCTGACGATCCGCTCCACAAAGTCCTGGGTCAGAGCGGTCTGGCTCAGGTACACCAGGTCTGAGAAGGGGGCGGACAGGAGCTGGGTCATGGTGTCCCGGAACTCCTGGCTGTCGTAGAAGGCCTCCTCGCTCTCGTAGGTATCCCTGACGATCTCCAGGGCGTTGGTCAGCGTCTGGTCGGAGCTGAGCCGGGCCGTCAGGGAGCCGGCGGACTGCACAACGGTGTCCACCGCCTTTTCATAGTCCTGCAAGGCAAAATAGAGCCGCGCACGGACCAGATCCGCTTCCAGGGAGTGGAGATCCGCAATGGCGCTGAAGGCCCGGTAGACATACAGCTTATCTGCCCGGGTCTCCAGCTGCCGGATCTCCTCCGACAGCTCCATTTTCTGCTGGCTCAGCTCCAGAAAGGCGTCCTCGTCCGACGCAGAGGCGCTGAGCAGCTCGATCTCTGCCAGCTCATAGCGCAGCTGCTCGCACTGCGCCTCCAGCGCCTCCCGCTCCTGCTGGACCGAGGCGTCCTCCCGGACGGTCTCCCCGTCATAGAGGGCAAAGGTGCCGGCGGAGAGGATGACGCCGTTGTAGGCGCTCTCCGCCACAGCCCCCGCCAGGAGGAGGCGGTTGTCCGCGCTGCCGTCCTGGTCCACCAGCGCCACCGCGGAGGCCACTGCCTGCTCATAGGCGCCGCCGTGGAGCAGGGAGCTGATCTGCAGGCGCTGGGCCGTGGTCTCATCCACGCCGGCGGGCAGGGCATCCCCGCCGCTCCAGCCGTCCCCGGCCTCCACATAGAAGTCCAGGGTTTCCCGCCGGGCCTGGGACAGATTCAAAAAGCTTGACAGCTTATCCACTGCCAGGGACAGCTGGTCCTGCTGGTCCACCTCCAGAACCTGCAGCACCTGGAGAAAATCGCTTTCCTCACCGGACCGGGCCTCCGCCCGGGAGATGTCCAGATTCAGCTGGGCCGTGAGATCGTTGCCCCGGACCCGCTCCAGAAGATAGCGGGCCGCGGCGGTGACATAGTCCTCGGCGGCGCCGGCGTCCTTGAGGTAGAAGGCGGCGCTGCCGCTGTCATACCGCTCCAGATACCGGAGGCTCAGATAGACAGCCTCCCGTTTCTCCTGGCTCTGGACCAGCTGGCCCCGGAGGAACCAGCCGCCGCACAGCAGCAGGAGAACGCCGCCGGCCAGGAAGGAGGCCATCCACCCCCGGCCCAGCTTTTTCCGCAGCAGGATCCCCGCCAGGCCCAGGAGAAGGCCGGCGGCCAACACACAGATGGGGAATATCATTTAAACACCGCCTCCTCTCACTTGGGTGCCGCAGCGGGCACAGAACCGCTGGCCAGGCTGCAGCGCCGCGCCGCAGCTGCCGCAGAACCGGGGCCAGGGCGCGGGCCGCGCCGGGGGAGGCGCCGGTGCGGGCGGAACCGTGCCCATGCCGCCGGCAGGGACGTTCTCCGGAGGGGCGGCAGGCGGGATTTTGTCCGCCGGCCCCGCCGGCGGCGGGGAAAACGTCTCCGTATCCGCCAGGAGCTCCGTTTTTTCCAGGTCAGCCATGGCGGGGGGGATCTTCCCGGCCTCGGCTGGGCCTGCCGGAGGGAGTTTCCCCTCCTGTGAGGACGCAGGCTCTCCGGCGGGAACCGGCGGCGCCGCGATAGGGGCGGGGGCCTCCGGCAGGGGCTCTGCCGCTGCGCCGGAGGGCGGGGCAGACTGTGCCGCAGGGACAGGCCCCGCCTCCGCGGATGGTTTCCGCGGCTGGAGCGTTCCCGCCTCGGCTGCGGGATCCGGCGTCTCTGAGGCGGCAGGCCCGGCAGGCGGGATTTTTTCGGTTTCCTTCAGCAGCTCTGTTTTCTCGGGGTCAGGTCCGGCGGGCGGGATTTTGCCGTCCTCCTCCAAAAGCTCCGTTTTCTCAGGGGCAGGGCCGGCAGGCTGGAGCTTTTCTGTCTCCTCCAGGCGCTCCGTCTCCTCCTGGGAGGGAAGGTGGGCCTTCTCCCCCTGTCCCTCCGCCAGGCGGACCGTCTTTTTCTCCGCCTGGGCGGCGAGCTGCTTCCTCCTGCGCAGGTGGAGCGCCGTCCCGGCCGCCAGGGCCAGAAACAGCGCGGCGGCTGCCAGACTCGTATAGGGCCGGCTGCCGGAGAGCACAGTGCCCAGGGTGGTGCCCATGCGGTAGGCCCCGGCGCCCCGCAGCATCCACCAGGCCGCAATGGAATAGGCTGACAGCGGAACCAGCAGTACGAGACCGGCCACAAACAGTTTCCGTTTCATTATGATCTCCCGTTCTCCCTCCTGTTAGATTTACTCTTTGAGCTTTTTCCCGCAGCTGCCGCAGAACAGGTCCCCCTGCCCCACCGCTGCGCCGCAGCCAGGGCAGACCATCTCCTCCGCTGTCTGCTGGGGCTGAGGCTGGGGGCGCTCCACAGGGGCGCCGCAGCGGTCGCAGAAGTTGCTCAGACGGCTGATCTCCGCGCCGCAGCTGGGGCAGATGCAGGCGTTGCGCAGCTCCAGCAGGGCCTGCCGGCACTGGGCCAGCCGCTCCTGCAGCTGCTCCATGGGCGTCAGAATCGCCTGGATCTCCGCCTCCTCTGTGGGCAGCAGCCGGCGGTCTATTGCGTATCGGCCCGCCTGGGCGTACAGCCCCTGCAGCTGCTGCTCCAGGGAGCTGATTTCCAGATTGATGCGGGTGGTCTCCGCCACCTCCTTGCTTTTAGAGACGGCGCTTTGCGCAAGCCGCTCCATGCTCTCCATAAAATTTGCCATAGGGATATCCTCCTCTGTTTCCCCGCCCGGCGGGAAATGCTTTTTCAGGACAGCTTATTCATACTCCGTTTCAATGGCGCGGAGCAGCTCTCTGCCCTTTTTCCGCAGGCGCAGCCAGCAGACAAGGCCGATCAGGGAAAACAGTGCCAATCCCCCGATCCCGCCCCAGAACAAAATGGGGCCCAATGCATCCGGCATCGCAGTTCCTCCT
>CAJFPI010000160.1 GCA_904398675.1 uncultured Oscillospiraceae bacterium | reverse complement strand
TGGGAAATATGGTCAGGCCCCGCAGGGCAAGGGCCGGAATATTCAAGGTTGTCTGTGTGGTCTGTTCCATGCCGTTTCTCCTTTCCAGCGCGGATCTGGAACCCTCCGCGCCTGATTGGTTTCAGCACCTGCCGCCTGCAGCACCGCGCTGCCGGCGGCAAATCCTGTCAAACTTCTCCCAATTGGGCGAGAAGAGGTGTCAAAGGACACCTCTTCTCACACACGCCGCCTATCCACATGGCCGGCGCTTTCACAACAGCACAGGACGCCGTCAGGAGGCGGACGCCGGACTGTGCCGGCCCCGGTTGTCCTCCTCGTTTTTCCCGCTTTTCAGCCGGGCCGGACGCGCCGCCTTCTCCAGGTCACGCTCCAGCTTCGGCTCATCCTTTCCCAGCACACAGTCCGCCGTAATGGTAACGCGGACCACAGTGGGATCAGACGGGATGTCGTACATAATTTTATTCAGTGTGGATTCCATCACTGCCCGGAGGCCCCGGGCGCCGATGTTGCGCGCAATGGCCAGATCCGCCACGGCCTCCAGGGCCGCCTTCTCAAAAACCAGCTCCACGCCGTCGTACTCAAACAGCTTTTGGTACTGCTTGACCAGGGCGTTTTTCGGCTCAGTGAGGATGCGGACCAGATCCTCCCGGCTGAGGGACTGCAGGGAGGTGATCACCGGCAGGCGGCCCGCCAGCTCCGGGATGATGCCGTATTTCAGCAGGTCGTGGGGCTGCACCTCCTGGAGCAGAGCCCCCACATCCCGGTCCTTCTTGCTGGGGATCTCCGCGCCAAAGCCGATGCCCTTTTTATCCAGGCGCTTTTCGATGATCTTGTCCAGGCCGTCGAAGGCGCCGCCGCCGATAAAGAGGATGTCGTGGGTATCGATTTGTATAAACTCCTGGTGGGGGTGCTTGCGCCCGCCCTGGGGCGGCACGTTGGCCACCGTCCCCTCCAGGATCTTCAGCAGCGCCTGCTGCACCCCCTCGCCGGAGACGTCCCGGGTAATGGAGGTATTCTCGCTCTTGCGGGCGATCTTGTCGATCTCGTCGACGTAGATGATGCCGTGCTCCGCCAGCTCCACGTCATAATCTGCCGCCTGCAGAAGGCGCAGGAGAATGTTCTCCACGTCGTCGCCCACATAGCCCGCCTCGGTCAGCGTGGTGGCGTCGGCAATGGCAAAGGGGACCTTCAAGATCCGGGCCAGCGTCTGGGCAAAGAGGGTCTTGCCGCTGCCGGTGGGGCCGATCATGAGGATGTTGCTCTTCTGCAGCTCCACCTCGTCGCCCCCGCCATAGTAGATGCGCTTGTAGTGGTTGTAAACGGAGACGGCCAGGGCGATTTTCGCGGCCTCCTGCCCAATGACATACTGATCCAGGATCTCCTTGATCTCCCGGGGAGCGGGCAGGCTCTCAGGGACCTCGTGATCCTCGTGCCCGCTCTCATAGTCCTCCTCCAGGATGCTCATGCACAGGCGGATGCAGCTGTCGCAGATGCGGACCCCAGGCCCTTGGATCATCCGCTCCACCTGCTCCTCCGTGCGCCCGCAGAAGGAGCATCGCAGAGATTTCTTTTCTTCGCTCATGTGGGACTTACCTCGTGTAAATAACTTTATCAATGAGGCCGTATTCCTTGGCCTCCTCGGCGGACATGAAGTTGTCCCGCTCACAGTCCGCCGTCACCACCTCGATGGGCTTTCCGGTGTTGTCCGCCAGGATGCGGTTGATCTTCTTTTTGATGATCTCCAGGCGCTTGAGGTGGATGGCCATGTCGGTGACCTGGCCCTGGGTGCCGGCGGAGGGCTGATGGATCATGATCTCAGCGTTGGGCAGGGCGATGCGCTTGCCCTTGGCGCCGCTGCTGAGCAGAAACGCGCCCATGCTGGCGGCCATGCCGATGCAGATGGTGGACACGTCGCACTTGACATACTGCATGGTGTCATAGATGGCCATGCCCGCAGTGACGGAGCCGCCGGGGCTGTTGATATACAGCTGGATCTCCTTGTCCGGATCCTGGGACTCCAGGTACAGCAGCTGGGCCACCACGAGAGAGGCGGTCGTGTCGTTGACCTCTTCGCCCAGGAAGATGATACGGTCGTTGAGCAGGCGGGAAAAGATGTCATAGGACCGCTCGCCCCGGCTGGTCTGCTCTACTACATAGGGAACTAAGCTCATGAAATGTACCTCCTGTTAACTGGATGCCTCCTGCGGTCTGACACGCAACACAGCATCACAGCGGACTTCCGCTATGATAACCCATCCGCTGGGGATTTCATACATCCGCCGGAAAAACAGGCCCGTTAAGCCTCGCCGCCCTCAGCAGGGGCCTCCTCGGCGGCGCTCTCCGCAGCCTCTCCCTCAGCGGCGGCCTCGTCAGCCTTCTTGGTGCTCTTCTTGCGGGAGGACGTCTTCTTCTTGGGTTTCTCCTCGCCCTCCTCGCTCTTCTCCTCGGGCTTGGTGGGAACAGCGCTGTCCACCACCAGCTTTACCACCTTCTGGTTGGTGAGCTGGGCGCGGACGCCGTCGGCGGCGATGTATTTCTTCAGATCCTCCACCTTCATGCCGTACTTCTCAGCAGTGGAGGCATACTCCGCCTCGATCTCCTCTTCGCTGACCTCCACGTTTTCCGCCTTGGCAATAGCCTCCAGCGCAAGCTCCAGCTTGACCTGGCGCAGGGCCGGCTCCTTGGCCTGACCCAGAAGGTCGTCCTCGGTCATGTTGGTCAGCTTGAGGTACTGGTCCACAGGGATGCCCTGCTGCTGGATCCGCATCTTCAGATCCTCCACAAAGCGGCGGGCCTGATCCTCCACCATGGGGGCGGGGACGTCGCACTCCAGATTGTCAGCCACCTTCTGCATCACCACATCCTCGAAGGCGCGGTCGGCGGCCTGCTGGCGGTCGGCGGTGATCTTGGACTTGATGTCCTTCTTCAGATCCGCCAGGCTCTCAAACTCGCTGACGTCCTTGGCGAACTCATCATCAATAGCGGGGACCTCCTTGACCTGAACGGAGTTGACCTTTACATGGAACACCACGGCCTTGCCCGCCAGATCCTTGTGGTAATCCTCCGGGAAGGTGATGTCGATATCCTTCTCCTCGCCGGCGCTCATGCCGATGAGCTGATCCTCAAAGCCGGGGACAAAGGTGCCAGAACCGATCTCCAGCTCATAGCCCTCGCCCTTGCCGCCCTCAAAGGGCTTGCCGTCGTCATAGCCGTCAAAGTCGATGTTGGCGATGTCGCCCTTTTCCACCGGCCGCTCCACGGTGACCAGGCGGCTGTTGCGCTGGGCCATCTCCTCCAGGCGGTGGTTGACGTCGGCGGCGGTGACCTTCACCTCGGCCTTGGGGGCCTCGATGCCCTTGTACTGGCCCAGGGTCACCTCCGGGTAGACATAGACGGTGGCCTTGAAGGAAAACCCGTCCTTGCCCACGCTCTCCAGCTCCACGTCGGGATAGCCCACGACCTCCAGCTTTTCACTCTCCACCGCAGCCATATAGGCCTCCGGCATCGCTATATTCACCGCCTCGTCATAAAAGACCTCCGGCCCGTACAGATTTTCGATCATCTTCCGGGGCGCCTTGCCGCGGCGGAACCCGGGAATGGTGATCTGGCCGCGGATCTTGCGGTAGGCCTTCTCAACGGCGGTTTCAAAGGTTTCGGCGTCCACCTCAACGGTCAGCGCCACCCTGTTTGTCTCCACTTTTTCACAATTCTTAACACTCATTTTCTTTTTCCTCCGTTCACTTGCCCTCTCTGTGTCGGGCAACTTAGCATTTTAGCATATCTATATGAAAAAATCTACTGTTTTTTCCTCAATCACAGATTTTTTTTGGAACAAACCGCAGCCAATCCGCGGAGACCAGGCTGTAATCCACTCCGCCGAAGAGGCCCTGGATGGCCCGGCGGTGGGTTACGCCGTGGAGGTGGCCGTAGAAACACCGCTCCGCGCCGTACTGCTCCAGCACCCGCAGGATCTCCGGGCAGCGGTACCCCTCGTAGAGGGGCGGGTAGTGGAGAAAGGCCAGGATGGGCCGGCCCGCCGCCAGTTTCAGCGACGCCTCCAGCCGCCCCACCTCCCGGGCCAGCACCTTCTCATTGTGGGGTTTCTGGTCCTCCTCGAAAAACCAGCCCCGGGTGCCGCACAGGGCGTAGTCCCCATAGAAGTGGCAGTTGTTGTGGAGGATGTCGATGGTGGTGATGCCGTTTTCGGCAAAAAACCGTTTCATCTTGGCGGCGGTGTTCCACCAGTAGTCGTGGTTTCCCTTGAGGATCAGCTTTTTCCCCGGCAGGGCGTCAATAAACTGGAAATCCGGCAGGCTCTCCCGAAAGTCGATGCCCCAGGAGGTATCCCCGCACAGCACGGTGAGGTCTTCGCCGGTCAGCTGGGAAAAGCCGTCCTGCAGGCGCCGGACGTGGTCCGCCCAGCCGGGGCCGAACACGTCCATGGGCTTGTCCACCCCCAGCCCCAGGTGCAGATCTCCGATGGCATACAGGGCCATGACCTATGGTTCCTCCTCTTTCTCAGTTTCCTTCCGCTCCGGCGGGTCGTCGTCGAAGAGATAGAGCTTGCCGCAGCGGCGGCAGCGGTATTGCTTGCCCGGGCGCCAGTTCCCCATGGCGATGGTCCGGCCGCAGCCAGGGCAGCGCAGAAACAGCAGGTCCACCACCCCCGCCGCCAGCACCAGGGCCGTCGCCGCCAGCACCAGGGCGATGGCAGCTGTCTCCGGCCCGCCGGAAACCGCTATGGCGATGGCCAGCGCAAAGCCTGCAAGGCCCGTATAGGTCAGCACCAGGTTCACCCGCAGCCAGCGCCGCCGCAGCCGCCTGCAGGGTCCCTTTTCTTTCATGCCTCTCCCTCCCTTCCCGCCGAGACAGGCGGACAGCGTTATTTCTCCCCGCCCTCCGGCGGATCGTCGTCAAACAGGAAGGGCCTGCCGCAGCAGGAGCAATAATAGCGCTGCCCGGGGTTCCACCAGCCGATGGCAACCGTTTTGCCGCAGCCGGGGCAGCGCAGGAACAGCAGAGTGACCGCGATCATGGCGATCAGCAGCGCCAGCGAAAGCAGCAATACAGCAAGGAAAACCCACTTGGACGCCTCCGCCCATGCCAGAACCCCGGCCAGGAGACATCCGCCGAACCCGCCGCAGGCGAGGAGGAGCCTGGCTCTGGCCCAGAAACGTTTCAGCCGTTTTCTCTCCACAAAGATCCCTCCCTAGCTTTTTGCTATGTAAAAGCATTGCAAAATTGGCCATGTGCCGCTTTCAGCGGCACGGCCATGAAAGGATAAGCGCGCGGGCCGGACGGCCCGCATGCGCAAAAACTTCATGCGCCCCGTTTTTTGTCTGTGCTCGTGGTACGCCCGTGGCGCATGAAGTTTCTTCTGCTTTTCAGCGCAGGAAGTTCAGGACCACGTCCTCCATCTTCTCCTTCTCCGTGACGCCGTCAAACCGGGGCGTCTTCCCCTTCAGCGCGGCCAGGCGCCAGGGGGCCTTCACGCCGCTGGCCGCCTCCAGCTGGGCGATGCGGTCCACGCTGTCGCTGACAGGTTTCTCCCCGATGGCCTCCAGCACGCTGTCGCAGAACTTGTAGGGGGAGGCGGTGGAGGCAAAGACCGCCACCGTCTCGTCTCCGGTCTCCCGGCGATAGTCCTCCAGCACCTTGGCCGCCACGGCGGTATGGGTGTCGATGAGGTAGCCGTCGGCATAGAGGGCGGTGATAGTGGCCAGGGTGTCCTCCTCGCTGGCAAAGCCGCCGTAGAAGAGGGCCTGGAGCTTTTCCTTCATCTCCGGCGTGATCTCATAGCGGCCGGTCCTGGAGAGCTGCTCCATATAGCCCCGGACCATGGCGTCGTCCCCGCCGCTGAGCTCAAAGAGCATCCGCTCCAGGTTGGAGGAGATAAGGATGTCCATGGAGGGGGACATGGTGGTGTGGAAGGGGCGGTTGCGGTCATACACACCGGTGCGGATGAAATCCGTCAGCACGTCGTTTTGGTTGCTGGCGCAGATGAGTTTCCCCACAGGGACGCCCATCTTTTTCGCGTAGTAGCAGGCCAGGATGTTGCCGAAGTTGCCGGTGGGGACGCAGTAGTTCACCTTGTCCCCCAGGGCGATGGCCCCGGCGTTCAGGAGGTCGCAGTAGGCAGAGACAGAGTAGACCACCTGGGGCAGGATGCGGCCCCAGTTGATGGAGTTGGCGGAGGAGAGGAAATAGCCCCTGCCCTCCAGCTCCCGGCGGATGGCGGCGTCGGAAAAGATGCGCTTGACGCCGTTCTGGGCGTCGTCAAAGTTGCCTACCACGGCGCAGACCCCCACATTCTCCCCTTCCTGGGTCACCATCTGGAGCTTTTGGATCTCGCTGACCCCGTCCTTGGGATAGAACACCATGATCTTGGTCTGGGGCACGTCGGCAAAGCCCTCCATGGCGGCCTTGCCGGT
>CAJFPI010000159.1 GCA_904398675.1 uncultured Oscillospiraceae bacterium | reverse complement strand
CTCCGGCAGCGTCCGCAGGGTGGCGCAGCACCGGCGCTGGGCCGGTGTGGTGCCGCTCTCCACCATGGCCGCAGGCATATCCGGGTCCATGCCCGCCTGCAGAAGCCCCTCCACGATCTTCGGCATGGCGGTAACGCCCATCAGAAAGACCAGCGTCCCCTTTGTCCGCACCAGGGCCTCAAAATCGATGGTCAGCTCCGCGCCGGCCTTGGCGTGGCCGGTGATGATGTGGAGGGAGGAGCAGAAGTCCCGGTGGGTCACGGGGATGCCGGCATAGGCCGGGGCCGCCACAGCGGAGGTGATGCCGGGGATCTCCTCAAAGGGGATGCCGTTCTCCTCCAGAAGCTCCAGCTCCTCGCCGCCCCGGCCGAAGACAAAGGGATCGCCGCCCTTGAGGCGCACCACCACCTTGCCCTCCCGGGCCTTCTCCAGCAGGATCTGGTTGATCTGCCACTGGGGCACCGTGTGGTGGGCGGCGGCCTTGCCCACGTCGATCTTCTCCGCCTTTTCCGGCATCATGGCCAAAATGGCGGAGCCCACCAGCCGGTCATAGACCACCACCTCCGCCTTTTGGAGGGCCTCCCGGCCCTTTACGGTGAGCAGGCCCGGGTCCCCCGGGCCCGCCCCCACCAGAATCACTTTTCCGTTTTGTCCCATGCCGGTCTCCTCTCCCGCAGCCGCTCCGCCAGGGTGAGGCCCAGCCTCTCCCCCTCCGCGGCGGCGCCTGCGATGCTGTCTTTTTCGCCGTATACATTCATGCCTGTCAAAATCATTTCGCCGTCCTGAACCACGGCGTGGGCCGCAACCGGCGAGGTGCAGCCCCCGTCCAGCGCCCGGACAAAGGCCCGCTCCGCCAGGGCGCACAGGCGGCCCGCCTCATCGGCAAAGCCGCTGAGAATCTCTGTATCCTGCCCCGCCCTGCCCTGAACGGCCAGGATCCCCTGCCCGGCGGCGGGGAGCATCTCCTCTGTGGAAAAATACCGGGCGATCCGCCCCTCCAGCCCCAGGCGCTTGAGGCCCGCGCCGGCCAGAATCAGCGCGCCGTACTGTCCCTCGTCCAGCTTGCGGAGCCTTGTCAGCACATTGCCCCGCACCGGCTCCACCCGTGCCTGGGGATACAGCCGCTCCAGCTGGAGTTTCCGCCGGAGGCTGGCGCAGCCGATGGGCTTTGAAAAATCGATTTCCGCCGCCCCCTCCGGCAGCACCAGGGCGTCTCTCGGGTCCTCCCGCCGGGAAAATGCCAGCAGCGGCAGGTCAGCGCTCTCCTCCATGGGGAGGTCCTTGCAGCTGTGGACGGTGAGATCCGCCCGGCCGTCCCGCAGGGCGGCGTCCAACTCCTTGACAAAGAGGCCCTTGCCTCCCACCTTGTCCAATGTACGGTCCAGGATCTTGTCCCCGGTGGTCTTCATGGTCACAAGCTCCAGCTCCACCTCCGGGTGGGCGGCGCGGATGGCCTCCATCAAAAGCTCCGCCTGAACCACCGCCAGCCGGCTCTCCCGGCTGCCGATCAGCAATTTCATATGGTACCCCCATTCCGCCGCACAGCGCGGCAATCGATCAAAGGAAACACCCCGCCCTCTCGCCTGCCCTATGGGCGGGGAGAGAGGGCTGCAGACGTTTTATTCCATTTCCTCCAGCGTTTTCCGGATAGCGGCGGCGGCCCGCGCCGTCCGGTGGTGGTCTGATCCGTCTCCCACCACGCCGGCCACCAGCCCCTCCCCCTGGCAGACTGCCGGGAAGAAAAAGCCGCATTCCGCCGGGCAGTCGCAGACATTCACCGGAATGCCCAGGCGTGAGGCCTCCTCATAGACCGCGTGGTTCACCGCCCGGTCATCTGTGGCGGCCACGGCCAGAAAGGCGCCCTGGAGATCCCCCGTCCGGTAGGGCCGTGAAATCCACACCAGCCCATCCTGCTCTCCGCCGAGAGCCGGGGCAATCACCGTCACCCGCGCGCCAAACCGGCGGAGAACGCCCGCCCGGCGCAGGGCGATCCTTCCGCCCCCTATCACCGTAACAGGGCGGCCGGTAAGGTCGATAAACAAGGGAAAGCGAAGATCCAAGTCCGCGCCTCCTCTCACCGCACCGGCGTGTAGTCGATGGCGGAGGGCTCGTCGGTGGCCTCCAGCTTGAAGATCACCGGGCGCAGCCCGTCGTTGCAGGAGCAGATGGCCACGCCGGGCTTGCGGATCCAGTCGCCGTAGTAGAAAAGGTCACCCCCGGCCCCGTGGGCCAGGGCAAAGACATACTGGTAGATGGCCTTCCACGCCTCGTCGCACAGGCCCTCGGGCTTGGCGTAGTCGGCGTAGAACACCTGCCCCTCCCGCAGCATGGGGCAGGCGGTCAGGCCCTCTGCGCCATACTCCGCTGCCAGCTCCCGATCCAGTGTCGTCTTTAAAACCGTGATCTTTACCTTGTTCATGGAAACTGCCCCTCCTCTTCTCAGGTTTTTCTGCTTGCAAGCGCAGCAAAAGGGCTGTAGGCCTGCGCGCTCTGCGGGTCCTGCGCATCCCGCATGTCCCAGCAATTTATGCCCGGGTGTGCGTCCGGATCTTGGCGGTGCAGGCCTGGATGGCCTCAGCGGTAAACCCGTCGGTCATGCCGCCGGCCAGCAGATCCACCACCTTGTCGATGGTCAGCGCCGCGGCCTCCTCCGCGTCCATATCCGTCTCCACATAGGCGCCCATCCGCCGGCGCAGCGCCCCCTTCAGCTCCTCCAGGGCCGGCAGGCTCTCCCGGTAGATGCCCCACTGGCGGAACCGCTCCATCTGCTCGTCCACCACGGCCTCCACCCGCTGTACGGCGGCCTCGTCGGCCCCCAGGCCGCGGCCCAGGTCATCCACGTTCAAAAGGGTGATCCCCTCCCGCCTGCCGATCTCCGGCTGGATATCCCGGGGGATGGCCAGGTCGACCAGCAGGGCCGGCGGGTGGGCCACCGCAGAAAAATCCTCCGTCCAGATAGTGCAGTGGGGGCTGGCGGTGGCGGAGATCAGCAGGTCCATCCCCTCCATGGCGGCATAGCGGTCGTCATAGGGGGCCACCGCGCACCCCGCCGGCACCACAGTCTCCCCGTGGTGGTAGGAGCGGAGGGTGATGGTGGTGTCGCACCCGGCATCCACCAGAAGGGAGGCGGCCAGGCGGCCCATCTCCCCGTTGCCGATGACAAGAGCCTTCTTCCCTTTCAGCTCCCCCAGCCGCTCCCGGGCGGCCCGGAGGGCCTGGTGGGCCGCCGAGGTGGCCACGCCGGTGAGCCGCCCGCCGGTCTTGGCGGTCTTGCCGCAGGCGGCGGCGGTGCGGAACAGCGTCTCCAGCACCCCGTCGGCGGCGCCGGCCTCCCGGGCGATGGCGGCGGCGGTCTTCACCTGGGTGAGGATCTGGTCCTCCCCCAGGATCTGGGAGCGAAGGCCGCAGGCCACCTCCATCAGATGCCTTGCGCACGCCTCCCCCGTCCGGGTGACAAAGGCGCCGGCAAAGGGCTGGTACCCCAGGCCCGCAGCGGCGCACAGCAGCCGGCCCGGGTCTGTTTCGCTGTCCTCCTCGCAGGACAGATACAGCTCCGTTCGGTTGCAGGTGGAGAGGAGCACCGCGCCCAAAACCCCCTCCATCCCCCGGATGCAGGCCACCGCCTCCGCCACAGCGGCCTTGGTAAAGCTCAGCTGCTCCCGCAGGGCGATGGGGGCCAGATCGTAGTCCAGGCCCGACATGCGGATGTTCATGTCTTCTCCCCCCTCTTGACGATCACAAGGGAGAAGTAGCCGGTGTCCTCCGGCGTGTCGGCAAACCGGGGCCACACCTGCTCCCCCTCCATGCCGCAGTTGGCCACCAGGGAGGCGTTCTCCAAAATCCCCTCCCGGCGGAGGGTCTCCTTCAGCGCGCCGATCTCCCGCCCCGCCTTCATAAACACCAGGTTGGCGTCGGTATGGAGGCAGTCGGTGACGTCCTTGTGGGAGGCGGGGACGATCATCAGCCGCTCGCTGCCCTCGCACAGGCTGATGTTCAGCCGGGCCGCGGCGGCGCAGAAGGAGGGCACGCCGGGCACCAGCACCGCCTCATATCCCCGCTCCAGCACCCGGCGGTGGACATAGAGGTAGGTGGCGTAGACTGTGGGGTCCCCCAGGGTGATGAAGGCCACCGTCTTTCCCTCCGCCAGCAGGGCGCAGAGATCGTCTGCGATCCGGTCATGGGCCGCATCCAGGGCCTCCTGGTCCCGGATCATGGGGGTGATGCAGGGCAGGATCGTCTTTCCCTCCACATAGTCCCGGACGATATTGAGGGCCGTCCGCTCCCCGCTGCCCTTGTCCGGAACAGCCACCACATCCGCCTCCCGCAGGATGCGGGCGGCCTTCACGGTCAAAAGCTCCGGATCCCCCGGTCCCACGCCAAGGCCGTATAAAATTCCTCTGCTCATTGTGCTCTCCTTCTTACTCAGCCCCTGATGGGCCTCATTTTTTCTCTCCCCGGCCGCGGCGCTTACTCCGCGGCCTCCCGGGCGTGGCGGACAAAGACGGCCCGGATGGCCGGGTTCTCCCCCAGCCCCTCCAAGAGGCAGGTCACCGCGTAGCCCCTCTCCTCCAGCATGGATCTCCAGGAGTCCGGCTCGTCACCGGCCAGATCGTTTTTCGCGTGATCCCCGGCCACCACCATCAGCGGCGCGCAGACCACCTTTTTCACCGTTCCCTTCTCCTCCAGACGGCGGCAGACCTCCTCGAAAGTGGGATAGCCCTCCACAGTGCCGATGTGGATATCCTCCCGGCCGGTATCGTGAAAGACATACTCCAGGGCGGCATACACCGCGTTTGCGTGGTGGGTGGTGCCGTGGCCCATGAGGACCACCGCCGTGTCCGCCTCCTCCGCCGGCAGGCGCTGGAGCACAGCGTCCACCACATCGTGGTAATCCCGGGTGGCGGTGAGCAGGGGCGCGCCGAAGGCAAGGCGCTCAAACCGCCCGGCGTAGGGCGCCGCCAGCTCCCGGAGCTTGTCGTACTCCTCGCCGTTCATCACATGGGTGGACTGGACCACCACATCATCGTATCCCGCCCCGTGGAGGCGCTCCAGGGCCTGGGCCACGTTGTCAATTTCCAGGCCGTCCCGCTCCCGGAGCCGGCGCAGCACCATGCCGCTGGTGAAGGCGCGGAACACGTCCCGGTCCGGGAAGGCCGCCGCCAGATCACGCTCAATGGCGGCAATGTTTTTCTCCAGTGTATCGTGGAAGGTGGTGCCGAAGGACACCGCCAAAACCGCTTTTTTCATCTCCGTCTCCTCCCCGGTCTCTCTCAGTCCCGGCGGTTATCCGACGCCAGGTACAAAAGGGCGTTGCAGATGGCGGCGGCGATGTTGCTGCCGCCCTTGCGGCCCATGGCCGCAATGTGCTCTCCCGGCATGGAGCAGAGCAGCTCCTTGCTCTCCACCACATTGACAAAGCCCACCGGCACGCCGATTACAAGGGCGGGGGAGAACTTCCCCTCGTCCATCAGCTGGCAGGCCCGGACCAGGGCCGTGGGCGCGTTGCCGACAGCCAGGATCACCGGACCCTTCAGCGCCGCCGCCCGCTCCATGGACACGGTGGCCCTTGTCTCGCCCCGGGCCTTGGCCTCCTCGGCCACATCCGGATCGGACATAAAGCACACGGCCTCGCCCCCGAACCGCTCCAGCACCCGCTTGTTGACCCCGGCGCGGGCCATCTGGGTGTCGGTGACGATGGTGCAGCCGGCGCGGATGGCGGCAAGCCCCGCCTCCACCGCCCCGGGGGTAAAGCGCAGGTTCTTCTCGTAGTCAAAATCCGCGCTGGTGTGGATGCAGCGCTTGACAATGGGCAGCTGCTGGGCGGTAAAGCTGTTCGGCCCCATTTCAGAGGCGATGATCTCCATGCTCCGCCCCTCAATCTCCGCGGGGGCCACCCGCTGCAGATGGATTTCCTTCATACCCTTCACTCCTCTCGGTTCAAAATCCGGTAGATCTCTTTCATATCCAGGGCGGCCCGCAGGCCCGCTGCCAGCTTGTCATACTGCTGCTGCTGATAGCGCTCCCAGTCCACCGCCGCGGCGTCCGCCGTCAACCCCCGGGCGGCCATCAGGCAGTTTACCAGCGCCGCGGCGCACTCGCCTTTGTCAAAAATCCCGTGGATATAGCAGCCCCAGACGTTGCCCGTCCCAAGGCCGTCGCCCTTGCGCGCTCCGGTCTGGTCCTCCAGGGACAAAATGGGAGCCGCGCCGCTCTCCAGGGTGGTCTCCCCCATGTGGATCTCATAGCCGGTGAAGGAGACGCCCTCCATAGAGCGGAAGATCCCCATCCCGGCGGTGAAGGCGCCGGTGACCTGGGTGCGGGTCTTCTCCCCCAAAAACACGGTGCGCTGGGGCAGCAGCCCCATGCCCCGGAGGGTGCCGCCCCCCTCCACATGGTCGGGGTCGGAGACCTCCCGGCCCAGCATCTGGTAGCCGCCGCAGATGCCCACCACGGCGCCGCCCCGCTCCGCGTGCTGGAGGATTTTGGCCTCCATGCCGCTCTCCCGGAGCCAGCGCAGATCGTCCATGGTGTTTTTCGTGCCGGGGAGGATCACAAGGTCGGGACTGCCCAGCTCCCTGGGATCCCGCACATACCGGAGGTTCACCTGCTCCAGCCGCTCCAGGGGGTTGAAGTCGGTGAAATTGGAGAGCCGGGGCAGGCGGACCACCGCGATGTCGATGAGGCCCACCTTTCCGCCCCGCTCCAGCCGCTGGGACAGGGAGTCCTCGTCGTCGATGTCCACATCCAGCATGGGAACAACCCCCAGCACCGGCTTGCCCGTCAGCTCCTCCAGCTGCCGCAGGCCCGGGCGCAAAATCGCCTCGTCCCCCCGGAACTTGTTGATGATGAGCCCCCGGATGCGGTCCTGCTCCTCCGGCTCCAGCAGCTTCACCGTGCCGTAGAGGGAGGCAAAGACGCCGCCCCGGTCGATGTCGCCCGCCAGCAGCACCGGCGCGTCCGCCAGCCTGGCCATGCCCATATTCACAAAGTCGTCCGCTTTGAGGTTGATCTCCGCCGGGGAGCCGGCCCCCTCGATAACGATGATGTCATACTGCTCGCTGAGGCGGTTGTAGGACGCCATGATGTCCGGGATCAGCTCATGCTTGTACCGGTAATATTCCGCCGCGCCCATGGTGGCCCGGGGCACGCCCCGGACGATCACCTGGCTGCCCACATTGCTGGTGGGCTTGAGGAGCACTGGATTCATGTCCGCCGTGGGCGCCACGCCGGCGGCCTGGGCCTGGACCACCTGGGCCCGGCCCATCTCCAGCCCCTCGGCGGTGATGGCGGAGTTGAGGGCCATGTTCTGGGACTTGAAGGGGGCCACCTTATACCCGTCCTGGGCAAAGATGCGGCACAGCCCCGCGCAGAGAACGCTCTTCCCCGCGTTGGAGGCGGTGCCCTGGATCATAATTGCTTTTGCCATATTATAGGACCTCCTTCAAATTCCGGATCAATGTCTCGTTGTCCTCCCGGGTGCGGACCGCCGTCCGGTAATAGTCGCCGGCCAGACCCGGGTAGTTGGCGCAGGAGCGGATCAAAATCCCCCGCTCCGCCAGCCGCTCCTTCAGCCCCTGGTCCCCCGGCGCGCGGAAGAGAAGGTAATTGGCCTCGCCCTCCCACACCGTAAGGCCCAGATCCCGCAGGGCCGCCGTCAGCCTTGGCCGCTCCGCCCGCAGGAGGACGCGACCCCGCTCCGGCCAGTCCGGCACGGCGCAGGCGGCCTCCCCGGCGGCCTGGGCCACCGTGGACACCCCCCAGGGCTGTCCGGCGGCATAGAGCCGGTCCAAAAGCGCCTCGTCGGCGCAGAGGCCGTAGCCCAGGCGGAGGCCCGGCATGGCGTAGCTCTTGGTAAAGGCCCGGAGGAGGAAGAGGTTGGGATACCTGTCCAGAAGGGGCAGGATTGACGGCCCGTCCGTCAGGGTGATAAAGCACTCGTCCACCACCAAAAGCGCGCCCTTCTCCCGGCACCGCGCCGCGGTCCGCTCCAGAAGGGCCGGCGGGACAAGGCGGCCGGTGGGATTGTTGGGGGTGCAGAGAAAGACCATGTCCACCCCGTCCTCCACCACGTCCAGGAACGGCTCCGTCAGGTCAAACTGCTCCTCCCCCCGCAGCCCATAGCGCTCCACCCGGCAGCCCGCCAGGCGGAGAAACTGCTCATACTCCGAGAAGGTGGGGGCAGTGACCACCGCCCGCCTTGGCCGGAGGGCCAGGCACAGCCGGCCGATCAGGTCCGCCGCGCCGCCGCCGCAGATCACCTGCTCCGCCGGCACGTCCAAAAGACTGCTGATGGCGGCGCGCAGGCGGCGGCAAAAGGGGTCCGGGTAGTGGATGGCCTCCGCCACGGCCTCCCGGGCCGCCGCGGCCACCTCCCGGGGCATGCCCAGGGGGTGGAGATTGGCGGAGAAGTCCAGCACCGGGCTGCCAAAGGCCCAGATGTCGCCGCCGTGGGTATAGGTTGGCATGGTTTTCACCTCATCAAAGCATCACAATCACAAGGGGCAGCACTGCCATCAGCAGCCACCCCAGGCCCGCCCCGGCGTACAGCAGCCGGTTCACCCGGCGGATGTCCGCCGGCTCAATGGGCCGGTCATCATCGCCGATGGTGGGCTTTTCCACCAGACGGCCGAAGTAGTAGTTGGGTCCCGCCAGCTGCACATGGAGGGCGCCGGCCGCGGCGGCCTCGGTGTGGGCGGAGTTGGGGGACTTGTGGTTTTTCCTGTCCCGGCGGAAGATCCGGCAGGCGTTTTTCCCGTCCAGCCCCGCGAGGGGGGCGGCCAGGCACAGCAGCACCCCCGCCAGCCGGGCGGGGATGAAGTTGAGCACATCGTCCCACCTGGCGGCGCAGCGGCCAAAATAGAGGTATCTGTCGTTTTTGTAGCCCACCATGGAATCCATGGTGTTGCAGGCCTTGTAGAACATCCCCAGAGGGGCGCCGCCGATGGCCAGGAAGATCAGCGGGGCGATCACGCCGTCCCCGGCGTTTTCCGCCACCGTCTCCACCGCCGCCCGGGTGACGCCGCCCTCGTCCAGGTTCTCTGTGTCCCGGCCCACGATCATGCTCACCGCATGGCGGGCGCCGGGGAGATCCCGCTCCTCCAGCTTTTTATACACCGCCATGCTCTCATCCCGCAGGGCCTTGGTGGCCAAAAGCTGATAGCACAGCAGCGTCTCCACTGCGAAACGGAGCCAGGGGGAGATCAGGTGGCACCCCCAGAGAAGCAGCACCGTGAGCCCTGTGGAGATCCCCGCCGTCAGCACCACCAGGAAAAAGCCCCCGATCAGAAGGCCCCGGGGCGACGGGGGAAAGATCCGGCGCAGCAGTTTCTCCAAGGACGAGATCAGATGGCCGATCCCCCGGATGGGGTGGGGCGCCCAGTGGGGGTCTCCCAGGAGGAGATCCAGCAAAAAGCCCAGGGTGAGGGCAGCAAAGTGAATCGTCATGGTTTCTATCTCTCGTTTTCTCCCAGCGGCCGCAGCACGGTCAGCGCCAGGGGGTCCCGCTCCGCGCGGACCAGCCAGCCGCTGCAGTTTCTGCACATCCAGTCGTAGTAATCGGGCCGCTCCGGGCGTCCGAAGGCGGCCATCAGGCCCATCAGCGTCCCGCCGTGGGCCACCACGCCCACTCGGGAAAAGCCCCGGCGCTCCGCGTCGTCGATGACAAAGCGGATGCCCCGCTCCACCCGGCGCAGCACCTCCGGTGTGGACTCCCCTACCGGCAGATTGGCCATGTCAGGGTGCTCCAGCCAGCTCCGATAGAGGGGATCGTCCTGCAGCTCCTCGTGGTTCTTCCCCTCAAAGGGGCCGAAATCCGTCTCCCGCAGGTCCGGCACCGGGGTGTACCCCTTCTGGTCCGGCCAGAGGAGGGCCGCTGTCTGGAGACAGCGGATCAGGGGGCTGTGGTAGATATGGTCCACCGCCGGCAGCGTGGGCGCCACCCGACGGGCCAGCGCCTCCCCCTCCGGGAGGATGGGAATATCCGTCACGCCGATAAAGCGCCGCTCCAGGTTGCCCTGGGTGGTGCCGTGGCGCATCAAAGCAAGTTCTAACATCAAAGCGCTCCTTTTAGTAGAGTAGGGATGCCGCAGCACAGGCGGACCACCGTGTCCGCCCGCTCCGCCAGGGCGCAGCAGGTGCGGCCCACCCGCTCCCGCCAGGCCCGGTCCTCCGGATCCATCGGCACAACGCCGCAGCCCACCTCGTCACAAAGCAATATCACGTCCGGCCGCTCCAGGATCAGCGCCTCCAGCACCGGCAGGGGGTCCGCCTCGCCGCGCATCCAGTCTGCAAGGCCCGTCACAATGGGTTTCCCCGCCCGGGGATCCTCCGTCACCTGGGAGGCGTCCAGGCCGCTGCGGCGCAGGGCGAAGGACAGCTTTCCCTGGCCCGCGCCGCCCACAATCAGCATCATATCAGCACCTCCCACAGCCGCTGACCCAAAACCAGGGCCGCCACCATAGCGCACTCGCACAGCTGGAGGAAGAACCCCGCCGTGTCGCCGGTGATGCCGCCGAACTGCCGGAAGGCCAGAATCCGATAGTAAATAAACACCAATACCGCCGCCAGCGGCGCCGCCAGCAGGTAGAGAAGGCCCGTCTCAGCGGCAATGCCCCCCACAGCGAGGATCAGCAGTGCGCTGACGATTCCCAGCAGCCACCTGGCCCGCCGGCCATTCACCGGCTCGGTGAAGGTGGCGAGGAGGCCGCTGCCCCGGGCGTTTTTCCAGCTCACCGCGGCAAGGCCGGAGAGGCTGCGGCTGAGGGGCAGCCCCAGGGCGAGCACCAGGGCGTTCACCCCGGCGGTGTCCACATCCAGCCAGGCGGCAAAGAACACCAGGAGGTACAGCCCGCAGCAGATGATGGCAAAGGCCCCGGTGTGGCTGTCCTTTAAAATCTCCAGCTTTCGCTCCCGGCTCTGGTGGCTGGAGAGGGCGTCGCAGGTGTCGCAGAACCCGTCCAGATGGATCCCGCCGGAGAGGGCGATGGGGAGCGCCAGGGCCAGCGCCGCCTTCAGCGCCGTGAGGCCCAGAAGATCCGCAAGGCGGAGCCAGCCGTACAGCACCGCCCCGATCACCACCCCCACCAGAGGGAAGGCGCACAGCGCCCAGCTGAGGGAGCGCTTGTCCCACTCCACACGGGGCATGGGGATCTTGGAGTACATGGCAAAGGCGATCAGGATGGATTTCATCGCGCCGCCTCCTTTCGATGGCAGATAGGGATGCCGCAGACCACCTCATACACCGCATCGGCAAGGCCGGCCACGGCACAGCCCAGCGCCGCCAGGGCGCGGAGATAGCGGAGGGTCTCGGCGTCGTAGTCCATGCCGTCGGAGAAGAGGTCGTTGCCCACCACCACGGTGAGGGCCGCGGCGGAGCGGAGGTGCTCCACCCCCCGCAGCACCCGGTCCGCCGCCCCTGTCGGGGATGCGCCGAACCACTCATTTGCAAAGAGGTTGGTGAGATCCTCCAGAAGCGCCGCGCAGCCCGGCGGCACCGAAAGGCCCGCCAGATCCCGCGTCCGCTCCAGGGTAACAAACCCCTTCCCCGCCCGCAGCGCCCGGTGGCGGGCGATGCGGGCCTGTCCCTCCGCGCCGAAGGGCTCCATGGTGGCGATGTAGGCCCGTTTTTCCAGGCCGCTGCGGACAATGAGGCTCTCGGCAAAGGCCGACTTGCCGCTGCCGGAGCCGCCGGTCACAAAAATCAGCATATCAGGTCAGATGCTCGTAGGCGTCGATCTCATAGTCGTCAAAGGAGCACATCTCCCCGTACATGGCCAGGGCCATATCCAGGAGAGGCATCATGGCCACCGCGCCAGTGCCCTCGCCCAGGCACATCTCCGCGCAGATGGCCGGCTTGAGGCCCAGGGCCTCCAGCACCAGGCGGCCCGCCGGCTCGTTGGAGATGTGGCTTGCCAGCATATACCCCTTGGCGTCGGGGCACAGCCGGACGGCCGCCAGGGCCGCCACAGAGGAGATCAGACCGTCGATGAGCACGGGGACATGGTACAGCGCGCCGCCCAGGAACACGCCCACAAGGCCCGCGATGTCAAGCCCCCCCACCTTCCGCAGGGTGTCCACTGCATCGGCGCTGTCAGGCTTATTCACCGCGATCCCCCGGCGGATGGCGTCCACCTTCCGGTTCAGCCCCTCGCTGGAGAGGCCGGCGCCCCGGCCGGTGACCTCGGCGGGATCCCGCCCCAGCAGCACGGATACCAGCGCCGCAGAGGTGGTGGTGTTGCCAATGCCCATCTCGCCGGTGGCCAGGAGGGTGTACCCCTGGTCCTTCAGGTCCTTTACCACATCCACGCCGGTGAGGATAGCCTGGAGGCACTCCTCCTCCGTCATGGCCGGCTCCACCGCCAGGTTTCTCGTGCCCCGGCGGACGCAGCGCTGCAAAACGCCCTCTGTCTCCACCGGCACCGCCACGCCCACATCCACCGGCACCACCCGGGCGCCGGCCACCTTGGCCATGCGGCAGACGCTGGAGGTACCCATGCCCATGTGGTTGGCCACCACGGCGGTGACGTCCTGGCCGGACTGGGTCACCCCCTCGGCCACCACGCCGTTGTCGGCGCACATGGCCACCACCGCCTTCTTCTCCAGGCTTACATGGTCCGTCCCCTGGGCGCCGGCGATCTTCACAATGGCGTCCTCCAGCAGTCCCAGGCTGTGGAGGGGGTGGGCCACCGCGTCCCAGCGGACCCGTGCCGTCTCCATGGCCCGCTCGTCGGCGGGCTGGATGGCGGAAATCACTTCATCCAGTTTCATCCTCTTGTCTTCTCCTTTCCGTATCGTCCGCACGCCGCCACAAACCGCTCAGCCGCCGCCGGGGCGGCGCAGAGGTGGAAGTGGGGAAACCCCGCGTACAGTGTCGGCGTGTGGTAGGCGCAGTCCCATCCCCGGGCGGACCGGGGCTTTTGCGCATGAAACGCCCCGCCTGGGGCGGTGCTGTCCCAGTAGTGAAACTCGTGGGCCGGGAGTTCCGTCCCCGCCGGGCCCAGGAGGCCGTCCTCCAGCGCCCGCAGCGTCACATAGCCAAAGCGGCCCAGCTTTCCCGTGTTCTCCGCCGCCGCGGGAAACACCCCGGCCATGGGCCAGGGGCGGCCCTCACGGTCGGCCAGGGTCTCGTGGAGGTAGAGAAAGCCGCCGCACTCGGCGATGGCGGGCATCCCGCCCAGAACAGCCGCCCGGACGGCGGAGCGCATGGCCCCGTTTTCCGCGAGCTCCCGGGCATACAGCTCCGGATAGCCGCCCCCCAGATACAGCCCGGCGCAGCCCTCCGGCAGAGCGCAGTCCTCCAGGGGGGAAAAGGGTACAAGCTCCGCCCCCAGCCGCTCCAGAAGATGGAGCGCGTCGGCGTAATAGAAACAGAATGCCTTGTCCCGCGCCACGGCGATCCTGGGCCGCCCCGGCACAGGGGGCGGCAGGGGCATGGGCGGCGGGTTCAGGTCCGGCGCACTGCGGGCCAGGGCCAGCAGGCCGTCCAGATCGATGTATTTGCGGACCAGCTCAGCCAGAACGGAGAGCTTTTCCTTGAGATCCGCCACCTCCGCGGCGGTCACCAGTCCTAAATGCCGGCTCTCCAGGGCGCAGTCCGGCCGCTGGGGGAGAAAGCCGTAGACCGGGATGCCTGTCTCCTCCTCAATGGCCGCCTTCAGCCGGGGATAGAGCATGGGGGAGATGCGGTTGAGGAGCACTCCCCGGATATTGGCGTCCGGGCGAAATTCTGCCATTCCCTTCACCGCCGCCGCCGCCGACAGAGCCCTGCCCCGGCCGTCCAGCACCAGCACCGCCGGGGTCTCCGTGGCCCGGGCCAGATCGTAGGCGCTGCTCTCGCTGGTCATGGCGATGCCGTCGTAGTAGCCCATAACTCCCTCGATGATGCTGACGCCGCCGGTGGAGCCGTTCTCATAGAGCAGGGCGCGGGCGGTGTCCCGCCCCAGGAAGAAGAGGTCCAGGTTCCGGGACTTGGCCCCGATGACCTCGCTGTGGAACATGGGATCGATGTAGTCCGGCCCGCACTTGAAGGCAACCGGCCGCTCCCCCCGCTCCACCAGCGCCTGCAAAAGGGCGCAGGTCACGGTGGTCTTGCCGCCGCCGCTGGAGGGGGCGCAGAGCAGGAGCCTCGGCAGATTACGCATGGCACACCGCCTCCCCCGAGAGGATCCACACCGGGTTCTGCGCGTCCATCAGGTGGTAACGCCCGGCTCTTCTGGTGCGGGTAGCGGCGATCTGGACGATGTCCGCGTCGGCAAAGCCCAGGGCGTCAAAGCACCGCACCGCCTCGCCGATGGTCTCCAGCGTCACAGCGGTGACCACCACGCGGGCCCTGGGATTTTTCTCCAGGGCCAGGCGCAAAATCGCCTCCATGTTTCCGGCCGTCCCCCCCAGGAACACCCTGTCCGGGGCCGGCAGGCCCTCCAGGGCCTCCGGCGCCACCCCCTCCACAATGCGGAGGTTCGTCAGGTCGAATTTGGCCTTATTTTCCTCCAGGAGTGCCACCGCCTCCGCCTTCCGCTCCACGGCGAATACCCGACCCTTGGGTACGGCGTAGCACCCCTCGATGGACACCGAGCCGGTGCCGGCCCCCACGTCCCACAGGGTGTGGTGCTCCTCCAGGCGGAGCTTTGCGATGCAGAGGCTCCGCACCTCCTCCTTGGTCATGGGGACCTTCCCCCGCTGGAAGACACCGTCCGGGAGGCCGGGGGCGGTGCATGTCCGGCGGACAGGCCGGTCATTTTCCGCCAGCACCACGGCAAGGCTGTCAAATTCCCGGCCCGCCAGGTCCCCGGCGGCGCCCCGGGTGATGGCTTCATCCGGGTAGCTCAACCGTTCTCCCACGGTAATCCGGACCTGCTCCATGCCCCAGTCCCGCAGGTCCCGGCACAGGTCCCCCGCCCGGTAGTTTCCGCCGGTGAGGATAAAGGTGCGCTCATGGCTCTGGATCTCGCCGGGGGCGTTGTGGGCGCGGCCGTGGGCCGATACCAGGTGAACGTCCTCCCAGGGAGTGCGGCATCTGGCGCAGAAGTACACCAGGCTGCTGATCCCCGGCAGGGCCTCCACCTCGTACCCCTCCAGCAGCGGGTAGAGGTTCTTGGCCCCGGAGTAAAAGCCGATATCCCCGCTGAGGAGCACTGCCGCAGGTCCTGTGCGCTCCTTGGAAATGGCGTCGGCAATGTCCCCGGCCAGAATGGCCCGGACGCAGTTTTTATTTTCATAGCCCTTCAGCAGCCGGGGCGCGCCGACGAGCAGGCTGCTCTCGTCGATGGCCCGCCTGGCCGCCAGGGTCAGCGTCTCCGGGTTCCCCATACCCACGCCGATCAAATAAACCTTCATTTCGTAACCATCCTCATGATCGTCTCCTGGATCTCCTCCATGCAGAGGCCCTCCTCCTGCACCGGCCGCTCCACCACCAGAAGGGCGCAGCCCGCCTCCCTGGCGGCGTCGGCCTTCTCCCGGAATCCGCCGTAGCTCCCGGTGTTCTTTGTCACCAGGGTGGCGATGTGGTACTGCCGCAGGGTGGCCACGTTCATCGCCTTGGTAAAGGGGCCCTGCATGCAGATGATGTTCTTCGGCGGGAACCCCAGGCTGAGGCACCGCTCCAGGGAGTCCATCATGGGCAGCACCCGGGGAAAGCAGCGCTCCACAAGGCCGGGGAGGGCAAAATAGTTCAGCTCCTTGCTGCCGGTGGTGAGAAGGACGTTGCCCGGCAGCTCCAGCAGCATCTCCGCCGCGGCTTTCATGGTGTCCGCCTTGTGGCACAGGTCCTCCCCGTCGGACTGGCGCAGCAGCCGCAGGTACGGCAGCCCCGCCGCCTCCGCCGCGGAGCGGATGTTCCTCGTCACCTCCACCGCATAGGGGTGGGTGGCGTCCACCACCAGGGTATAGCCCTCTCCCATCAGCGCCGCCATGGCCTCCGTATCCATCCGGCCCACATGGACGTCCATCCCCGCCGGGAGCAGGGTCTCGCCGTACTCCGTGGCCACGGAGACGGTGAAGGGGATCTGCTGTTTTTGGAGCCACAGGGCCAGGTCATGGCCGTCGCCGGTGCCGGCAAAGAGCAAAATCTTCATGGAAATCCTCGTTTTCTTCTCAGTTCTCCCGCTGGAG
>CAJFPI010000158.1 GCA_904398675.1 uncultured Oscillospiraceae bacterium | reverse complement strand
CGCCTGACTGTAAGCCAAAAGAATGTCAAACAAGCTGGGTTCAATTTTAATTACCGGCTTATCGGTCACTTTTCGCAGGACTTTCTCTAAGTAGCCGCTGGAAAGCAATACATCTGATTTGGACAGCTCCGCAGGAAGATGACTCTCATCCCGCACCAGCGCATCGGACAAAATAAAATCCGCATCTAAAGACATGTCCTCAATTGCGCGGATCAGCGCTTGCCCAATCTGCCCCATGCAGACCACTCCGATTTTCGGTTTCAATGCTGCTCCCTCCCCTTTTCATCGCGACTGATTTTTCTATTGCTACCATAACACAAAGGCGCAGGGAAAGCAACATCGGTTGTGTAACAGTTGTTTCAAATGTAACAGGAAAATTTTATGCATTGCATTAGAGTCATCCTGTATATAAAATATTTCTAAAATATTCCTCGTTTTCCTGCTACATATTGTGTAAATATAATAAAAATTTTCGTCTGATTCTCTAAAGAGTTTTTGATAATTTTGTTTAAACTTACAAATATTTTTGAAAGCACAAAATTGGCACTCTGTTTGCTCACTTCATTTGTCAGCAAGGTTCCCCGGTCCTTGAAAATATCCTAAATTTTATATTGAGAAAAGGAGTGTATTGTCTATGGAAAAGAAGCTGTCCCTCTCCCAACAGGTTGCTGAAGTTGGCGCCAATCTGAAATTTGAGGATCTGCCCGATGTGGTGGTAGAAAACTCGAAAAAATTCATTTTGGACCTGTTAGGAAATTTACTCGCGTCTAAACATATCGAATCGACTCAAATCATGGTCGATACCGTGAAAAGTATGGGCGGCTGTGAATCGAGCACTGTGGTTGGCTTCCGATATAAAACTTCCCCCATGCTCGCCGCCCTTGCCAACGGAACGATGGGGCATGCCTTTGACATGGATGATGACCACCGCGAGGGAACACAGCACTCCTCCGTCGTTGTGCTCCCTGCCGTGCTGGCCGCGGCTGAAGCACACAACAAGAGCGGAAAGGACGTCCTGTTAGGCTTTGTTTACGGATCTGAAATTACAATCCGTCTGGGCGAGGCCTTTGAGGGACAGACCTATTACCAGGGCTTCCATCCCACTGGTACCTGCGGCGTGTTCGGTGCTGCGGGCGGCGTGGCCAAAACGCTGGGGATGGACGCCCACGACATTACAAATGCCCTCGGCATTGCAATCAGCAGTTCCGCCGGCACATTGGAGTGGAAGGCTCAGGGCACATGGACAAAGCGCCTCCAGGCCGGCCACCCGGCTATGTGCGGCGTCATATCCGCAGAGCTGGCATCTCGCGGATATACCGGTCCTATCACCGTGTGGGATGGGCAGGACGGCTTCCTGCGGGCTTACTCCTACAAAGATATTTGGGATGAAAGCCGCGTTGTCGACGAGTTCGGCAAGCGCTGGGAGATGGCAGATACCTCCATCAAGGTCCATGCCTGTTGTCGGTTCTCTGCTCCTCTGGCTGACTGCGCGTTGGATCTCTATCACCGCGGGGTAGATTACCGCAATGTCGAAAAAATCCACGCTAAAGTTAACAAGTATTCCATCAAAGTCCTGACCATTCCCGAAGAAACGAAGGCCGACCCAAAAACTGTCGTGGACGCACAATTCTCCCTCCCCTTCGCTATTGCATGCGGCATGGTCAAGGGACACGAGACAATTGCCGATTTCACCAACGAGACCATCCGCGATCCTGAAGTCCTGGCTCTGGCCAAAAAGGTGACTTGGGAGCTGGATCCCGAGGCGGAAAAAGTCTACCCTAAGTACTACCCCTGTACCGTGGAAGTCACCATGAAGGACGGTTCTCTTGTGACCGCCCATGTGGATTATCCCAAGGGCGACCCTGAAAATCCGGTTACCTGGGACGAAGCTGTGGAGAAATTCCGCTTCATGTCCGGCCATCATATTGGAAGCGTTGAGCAAGATCGTATCATTGAGTTGGTTGCAAATTTGGAAAAACTGGAGCACATCAGCGAATTGATGGAATTGTTGTATTAAACTGGAATAGGAAACCTAAAAAACTACGTTGGACTGGAGGATACGACAATGAACAACATGAGAAAATTTTTTGCTTCTGTTATAGCAATTGCCCTTTCCATTTCTCTTGTCTCTTGCGGGGGCAACACTTCGTCCTCTTCCGGCGCCTCCTCAGACGGAACCGAAACTATCACATGGGATTTTCTGGATTTGGACACTGCCTCCCATCCTATGGTAGTCATGTTAAACGAATGGTCCGACCAAATCTATGAAGAAAGCGGCGGCAGGCTGAAAATCAACATCCGAGTCGGCGGTGAGCTTCCTTTTACCACAAATGAATACTTAGACGCTGTCAGTGCAGGCAGCGTTCAAATGGCAGGCTGCATGGTTACAGCCATCTCCTCCTATTTAGAGGCCGGAGGACTGCCTGCTTGTCCCTACATGACAACCGATATTGAAACATTCAATACCGTTATGGAGGTCCTGGATCCCTATTTGGAAACTGAAATGGAAAATTATAACGTTTTTAATGCAATGACACTCTTCTACCCTACCCAAGATGTTTACGGCACGGGAAGCGTTCCCTCCTCCTATACAGACTTGGCTGGCTTGAAGATTCGCACCTCTGGCGCAGAGCAAGGAGTGTTTTGGCAGAATGTGGGTCTCATCCCCACTTCTATTGACGCAGCTGAAGTCTCCTCCGCCCTAAGCATGAACGTCATTGACTCGGTTACCACCGCTACGATGGCTGTGGAAATGAACAAATGGTATGAGTCTCTTGACTGGGTTTATATGTGTAATTCCATGGTAATTCCGACCTATGTGGTGGTTAATAATGACGCCTTCAACGCGCTTCCCGAGGATGTGCAGGAAGTATTTCTCTCCGTCACAGCGGATTTCGCCGCCTCCTTCCCGGAGCGTATGCAGGAGGCCTCTGACGCAAGCCTGGCCGCCATTGAAGAGGCAGGTGTTCAGGTTGTGTGGGCTACAGACGACGATAAAAACACATTAAAAGAAATTGCCGTCCCGCTGTGGGATGAATATGCCGCCTCTACAGGAGAGGAAGCAACCCAGGCACTATCTGAAATCAAAGAAGCCCTTGGCGTCGCTTAATTGTTAAGAGGAGCCGCTTAATGGTGCTGTCAGAACCTTTAAGCGGCTTTCCTCCAAAGGAGGGTTATGTATATGGAATTCGTTGGGAAAGTAAAAAACGCAACCATCCGATTGTCCCTTGCCTTTGCACGAATCATTTTGGCTTTGATGTCTCTCTTGGTTATGGTAGAGGTCATTTTGCGTTGGGGATTCAGCACCTCCACAATGGTATCCACCGATTTTGCCGCATACGGAATGGGCATCGTATTCTATTGGGGGGCCTGCAAAGCCATTGATGACGATGTCTTTGTCCGCATGGATGTCCTCTACGACTCCTACAAGGGGAAATTCAAAAAAGTGATTAACATCATTTGTGATTTTCTTCTCCTAATATTTAATTCAAATATTTTCTATTATTTCTTTATTTTACTTATGAACACCATCGAACGGGATCTCCGGGCAACCAATATCTATCAAACCCCTCTCTGGATTCCCCGTCTTTTAGTTCTCCTTGGCATACTTCTTTTAGAAATTTACCTTGTATGTCGAATTATTGAAGATTTCCATAAGCAGCCAGAGCAATACAGCAATCGTGAATTGGCAAAAATGGGGCTGCAGAAAAACCCGGAAGAGGAGGGATGATATATGGCTTGGTATGCAATCATGGCTCTCTGCATTGTCCTATTCGCATTTCTAGCCATTCCAGGACTTTGGATCGCTGTTTCGTTAGGTATTGCCGGCATTATTGCCATGCTGATTATGGAACAATCTGCATCGCAAGTAATTGCAAACTGTGTATGGAAGCTTTGCACTGACTTTACCTTGACTGCAATTCCTTTGTTCCTCGTTATGGGAGAAATTATTATCGAGAGCGGCGTCAGCAAACGATTTTACAAAGGGCTTGCCAAGTACCTAAGATATGTTCCGGGCGGCCTTCTCCACTCAAATGTTCTGGCTTGCGGAATTTTTGCAGCGATCAGCGGCTCCAGCCCTGCAACTGCGGCCGCAATCGGCGGGGTGGCTATTCCGGAGATGGATGCCTTGGGATATAAAAAGCCCTATACTTATGGCTCCATTGCGGCTGGCGGAACTTTAGGAATTCTAATCCCACCCAGCATCGCATTGATCGTATATGGTTCCTTGTGCAGTGAATCTGTTACAAAGCTATTCACCGCTTCTTTCATTCCTGGCATCATCTTGCTATTGATCTATGTTGTTTATCTAGCTATTGTAGCCTGTATTCGGAAAGATGATTTTAAGGATATCAATTGGGACATCTATGAAGACATCAGTCATAAAGAAGCTGCCATCGGAATTCTCCCTCTAGCAATTATGATTCTTGTTGTCCTTGGATGCATTTATACTGGCGTAGCCACCCCCACAGAGGCCGCTGCAGTAGGTGCTGTATTAGCCATTGCAATCGGACTTATCTTTGGCTCTTTAAATTGGACCCGTTTTTGGAACGCACTAGGCAAAGCTGCCCGTACCACCAGCATGATCCTTTTCATTATCTTAGGGGCAAATATTTTCTCTTATGTCATGAGCAGCACTAACGCGACCTCGCAGATGGTAAGCTGGCTGACTAGCATGGAATTCAGCAAACCCCAGCTTCTGGCAATGGTCTACATTATGTACATCATTTTGGGGTGCTTCTTGGAAGGAACCTCCATGCAGTATTTAACTCTGCCGGTCCTGTATCCTGTCATGATCGCTTACGGGTTTAACGGTATTTGGTTCGGCGTCGTCCTGGTTATTCTAATGGAACTTGGCATGCTGACACCCCCCATGGGAATCAATCTTTTTATCGTAAAGGGTATTGCGAAAAATTCTAAAATGTCCGACATTGTAAAAGGGTCTTTCCCATACATCTTATTGATGCTGCTTATGATCATGATTCTAACATTCTTCCCATCCATCGTCACCTTCTTGGTTGTATAGGGAAAGGAGTTTCTATGTGGCAGATTACACCTCTGCAAGTGGCTACCCTGACGTTAACCCGCGTCGCAGCGATTTCAAAAGTTGCGGTTGCGGCAAACCCGGGAGAAATCTTAACAGTTCCAGATGTTGCATGGCTCTTAACGAACACAGAGACTGGACGCCATATTCTTGTAGATACCGGCCCTTCCAGCGATCCAAAGCGAGACAGTATGTTTCATAGTCCCGTTGAAAAAACAGAACAGCAACAACTAGACTATTTGTTGAAGCAGGAGGGTGTGCAGCCAGAGGAAATTGATACCATCTTGCTCACCCATTTGCACTGGGACCATGGCTATGGTGTATATAAGATACCAAATGCCAAAGTTTATGTTCAAAAAGATGAGCTGCAGTACGCGATTGCACCCTTCCCCATTCATAAAGGGGCATACGAGTTAAATGATACCGGAAAGCCGCCTTATTTCTTTGAGTATTTTCATCGCATCGTGACCGTTGACGGCGACTGCACATTTACCGACGGAATCGACCTGATTAAGCTCCCCGGACACTCGCCCGGCTCTCAAGGAATATTGGTGTCTACTCCGAACGGTCGATATTTAATTACGGGAGATTTATACTACAACATGCAAAACTACGAGGAGGATCTCCCGACGGGCGTATTTACAAGCCTATATGACTACTACGCCTCTTTTCAAAAAGTGAAAGCCCTTGGCGATGACATTACGCTGCTTCCCGGGCACGATTACAATGTCTTTTCCATATTAGGGCGCTGATATGGAGGTATTCCTGTGTTTGAACAAGAACGCATCCCCTGTGTCCTCATGCGCGGGGGCACCAGCAAGGCCGTATTTCTTCTGGAGAACGACCTCCCCTCCGACCCGCAGCGTCGGGATCGGGTGATCCTCTCCATTTTCGGCAGCCCGGACAGCCGGCAGATTGACGGTCTGGGCGGAGCGGACCCCCTCACCAGCAAGCTGGCGATCATCGGCCCATCCAGCCGGCCGGACGCCGACGTCAACTACACCTTCGGTCAGGTGGACATCCGCACCCCCTTTGTGGACTACTCCAGCAACTGCGGCAACATCTCCTCTGCCGTGGGCCCCTTCGCCATCGCCCAGGGGCTGGTCAAGGCGGTGGAGCCGGTCACGGTAGTCCGCATCTACAACACCAACACCCACAGCGTATTCCAGGCGGAGGTCCCTGTGGTAGACGGGCGCCCCGCGGTACTGGGGGACTACCACATCCACGGGGTCCCCGGCACCGGCGCCCGCATCGGCCTGAACCTGGCCGGCACCGTAGGGGCCAAGACAGGGAAGCTGCTGCCCACGGGCAATCCCACCGACGTGATCGAGGTAGAGGGCTTCGGCCCTCTGGAGGTCTCTATGGTGGACGCGGGCAGCCCCATGGTCTTTGTTCGAGCCTCTGACCTTGGTCTGACCGGGATCGAAACTCCCGCCCAAATTGACTCCGACCCCCACATGCTGGAGCTGCTGGAGACCATCCGCTGCATCGCCGCGGAGAAAATGGGGATCGCGGACCGGGCCGCGGCCCGGGAAAAAGTCCGGGCTGTCCCCATGGTGGCCTTCGTCGCCCCGCCCCAGGACTACCGCAGCCACATCGACAACGCCCCCGTCTCTGCCCAGGACATCGACTTTGTCAGCCGGGATATGTTCATGCAGATCATGCACAAGACCTACTCCGGCACCGCCACGGTGTGCACCGGCTGCGCAGCCGTCACCCCCGGCACCCTGGTGTATGAGCTGCGGGGACCCCGCGCCGACGGGCTGGTCCGTATTGGACACCCGGGGGGCATCATCGAATGTGACACCGCGGTGGAAAACGGCACCATCACCCGCGCCGTCTTTGGCCGGACGGCCCGCCGCCTCCTGGAGGGCTATGTCTACGTGCCCCGCACGGTGCTGGAGTAACTCCAACCTACATTTTTCAGAAAGAAGGAATCTTCATGCGCAATACTGGCGGCACCTCCGGTGCTAAGCTCCTGCGGGAGCGTCTGAAAAACCCCGCTATTATCATGGCCCCCGGCTGCTACGACTGCCTCTCCGCCCGGCTGGTGGAGCAGGCCGGCTTTGAGGCCGCCTTCATGACCGGCTTTGGGGCCTCCGGCTCTATTTTAGGCCAGCCGGACTACGGCCTGATGACCATGAACGAGATGGCCACGGTGTGTGCCAACATGAACGCGGTGCTGAACATTCCCCTCCTGGGGGACATCGACACCGGCTACGGCAACCCCCTGAATGTCTACCGCACGGTACGGGAATTTGAGCGGGCGGGCATGGCCGCCGTCCACCTGGAGGACCAGGTCTTCCCCAAGCGGTGCGGCCACATGGAGAAAAAGGCGGTCATTCCCATGGAGGAGCATGTGGAGAAGATTCGGGCCGCGGTGGAGGCCCGGGACGACATGCTCATCATCGCCCGCACCGACTGCCGGGCCACCCACGACCTGGACGAGGTGGTGCGCCGGCTGGAGGCCTACCGGGACGCCGGGGCGGACATCATCTATGCTGACGCCCTGCGCAGCGCCGACGAGATGCGGGTGGTAGGCTCCATTCCCGGGGTCTACAAGTTCGCCAATCAGGTGGAGTTCGGCAAGACGCCTCCCCTGTCCGCTGAGGAGATCCAGGCGCTGGGCTTCAGCATCGTCATCTACCCTGTGGGCACCATCTTCACGGCGGCCCGGGCCATGCAGACCATGCTGGCCCAGCTGAAGGAGAAGCGCCGTATGACGGAGGACACCGCCCAGATGACCACCTTTGCGGAGTACAACAAAATTGTGGGCATGGACGCGCTGGTAGCCATGGAGTCCAGCTACAAGGTAGACGAGTACAAGAGCCGTCTCAAGCAGGACTGACCGCCCACAGAAAGGAGATGATCCCCTGTGGGAATGACCATGACCCAAAAAATCCTGGCCCGGCACTGCGGCGCGCAGCATCTGGAGGCCGGCGAGCTCATCCGCGCCTCCCTGGACCTGGTGATGGGGAGCGACGTCACCACCCCCATCGCCATTCAGGAGATGGAGCGCTACGGCCTGAACCGCGTCTTTGACCCCAACAAAATCGTGCTGGTGATGGACCACTTCGCCCCCAACAAGGACATTCAGGCCGCCCGCAACTGCGCCCGGGTCCGCGCCTTCGCCCAGCAGATGGGAATCCCCCATTTCTATGACGGGGGGCGGATGGGCATCGAGCACGCCCTCCTCCCGGAGCAGGGCTTTGTGGCCCCCGGGGAACTGATCCTCGGCGCGGACTCCCACACCTGCACCTACGGGGCCCTGGGCGCCTTCTCCACCGGCATCGGCTCCACCGACATGGCCGCAGGCATGTTCTCCGGCACCGGCTGGTTCCGGGTGCCCGCCGCCATCCGGGTCAATTTAAGCGGGCAGTTCCAGCCCTATGTCTGCGGCAAGGATCTGATTCTCTCCCTCATCGGCATGATCGGTGTGGACGGCGCCCGGTACAAGAGCCTGGAATTCACCGGCTCCGCCATTCCCTCCCTCTCCATCGACGACCGCTTCACCATCTGCAACATGGGCATTGAGGCGGGGGCCAAAAACGCCATCTTCCCGGTGGACGCCGTCACCCTGGAATACTTGGAGGGTCGGGTCTCCCGCCCCTTCACCCCTGCGGAGGCCGACGCTGACGCCCCTTATCTGTGCACCATCGACATGGACCTGTCCGCCCTGCGGCCCACAGTGGCCGCCCCCCATCTCCCCTCCAACACGGCGCCGGTGGAGCAGTTCGCCGGCCAGCGGGTGGACCAGGTGGTCATCGGCTGCTGCACCAACGGCCACATCCGCGACCTGCGGCAGGCGGCCGACCTTCTGAGAGGCCGCAAGGTGGCCCCTGGCGTGCGGTGCATCATCATTCCGGCCACCCAGGAGATCTACCTCCAGGCTATGGCAGAGGGCCTGCTGGAGACGTTTGTCCAGGCGGGGGCCACGGTGAGCATGCCCACCTGCGGCCCCTGCAACGGGGGACACGTGGGCGTCCTGTCCGACGGGGAGCGGTGCGTCTCCACCACCAACCGCAACTTTGTGGGGCGCATGGGGGCCAAGGACTCTGAGATCTACCTGGCCAGCCCCGCAGTGGCGGCGGCCTGCGCGGTGCGGGGCGTCATTTCCGCCCCGGAGGAGGTGATATAATGGGCCGTGTCTTCAAGTATGGGGACAGCGTGGACACCGATGTGATCCTGCCCGCCCGCTACCTCTCCCTCTACCGGGAGGAGGATCTGGCCGCCCACTGCATGGAGGACCTGGATGGGAGCTTTGTAGCGCAGGTCCAGCCCGGGGACTTCCTGGTGGCGGGGGAAAACTTTGGCTGCGGCTCCTCTCGGGAGCACGCCCCCATCGCCATCAAAGCCAGCGGCGTGCGCTGCGTCATTGCCGCCTCCTTTGCCCGCATCTTCTACCGCAACGCCATCAACATCGGCCTCCCCATCCTGGAGTCCCCTGAGGCGGCGGCGGAGATCCAGGCAGGCGACGAGCTGGAGGTGGATCTGGCCTCCGGCGTCATTCACAACCTCACTCAAAAGCGCAGCTATTCCGCCGGCGGCTTCCCCCCCTTCCTCCAGGAGATGATCGATGCAGGCGGCCTGCTCCCCTATCTGGCTCAGAGCAATCCCCCGCAGCCGCCTCAGAACACGTAAAAAACGGCTCCCTTGTGAGAAGCACAAGGGAGCCGCTCGTTTGCCTTAAAAGGGATCCAAACCGTGCATCTGCAAATTACTTCGCAGCCAGCTTCTTCTCCTTCAGAGCAACCTCGGGGTTGTAGTTGGGGTCGTCCCAAACCTTGCGGTCCAGGATGCCTTCCATCTGGCAGGAGGAGCACACGCACACGATGTCGCCGCACACGTTGACGGTGGTCAGGTACACGTCGATGATGACGTAGGAAGCCAGCACCATGGCGAAGGCGTCCACCGGGATGCCGAAACGGGTCAGGATCATGATGGTGAACACGGACGCGGAGGCCGGCACGCCGGAGGCGCCCATGGACATGATGATACCCATGACAATGATGGTGATCAGCTCCGCAGTGGTGAACTGGAAGCCATAGATCTGAGAGACGAAGATGACGCAGATGGGGATGTTCAGCGCCGCGCCGTCCTGGTTTACAGTAGAGCCAATGACCAGGCCGAAGGAGGCGATCCGGTCGGGGATGCCGTAGTGGGTCTCAGCCTGCTCCAGCAGGATGGGAATGGCCGCGCTGCCGGAGACGGTGCTGAAGGCGATGATCAGGGCGTCCTTCACCCGGAAGAGGAACTTGAAAATGTTGATCTTGGCCACGACAGCCAGCACCAGGCCATAGATCACCAGGATCTGGATGGTCATCACCAGGTACTCGGTCAGGAAGAACTTGCCCAGAGGCAGCAGAGTCTCGATGCCATACTCGCCGCCCAGCTCAGCCATCAGCGCAAATACGCCGATGGGGGCATACTTCAGGCAGATGGAGATCATCTTCAGCATGGCGTCGAACGCGGACTGCAGCACGTCTACCATGGGCTTTTTCTTCTCATCGCCAATCATGATCAGGGAGATGCCCAGCATGATGGAGAAGAACAGGATGGGCAGCAGGTCGCCGGATGCCAGTGCCTGTACGGGATTTGTGGGAATAATGCCCAGGATAATCTCCGCTACGGAGGGGGCCTCGCGGGCCTCTACTTCGCCGGTAACTTCCAAAGCAAAGCCAGCGCCCGGCTGGATGATGCTGACAAACAGGGTACCCAGGATAGCGGCGCAGATAGTGGTGAAGACAAACAGCCCCAGCATTCTGCCGCCGATGCGCCCGAACTCCTTAAAGTCGGTCACCTGAGAAATACTCAGGGTGATGGACGTAAAGACGATGGGCACCATGCACATCTTCAGCAGGTTTACAAAGGCGTCACCAAAGGGAGCAATGACCGTGATGGGAGGTCCTACGAGAATACCCACAATCAGGCCAAGCACCATGCCGATGAGCATCTTGATGGAGAGGCCTAGGCCTTTTTTCTCCTCCTTGATGTCTGCTTGGACGGACTCGTCGATTTCTTCTTTTTTCAGCTTTTCATCGATGTCTGCCATAAGTAATTCGCTCCTTCCTCAACTTTACAAAAAGCTAAAATTTAGATCAAAAAATGGTCCCCCAACCCATTTGATCTACAAAAGAACGGAAGTGGCCGGCAAAGCGGCCGCCGCTTTCAGCGCAAAGACGCCATCAGCTTACCGATCTTCTCTGCACCGCGGCGCAGGCTGGCCTCGTCGCTGGCAAAGGAGATGCGGATGTTGGCCTCGCCGGCGCTGTCGAAGGTGGTGCCGGGAATGGTGGCCACACCCTCCTCGTCCAGCAGGCGGTTGATGAAATCGGGGCTCTTCAGCCCGGAAGCGGAGATGTTGGGATAGAGATAGAAGGTGCCCTGAGGACGCACCAGGGTGACGCCCGGGATCTCCTCCAAAATACCGGAGATCAGGTTGCGGCGCCGCTCATACTCCTGACGCATCTGCTCCACATCCGCTTCGCTGTTGCGGATGGCGTCCACGCCGCCGGCCTGTACGAAGATGGGAATACAGGTGGTGGTGTACTGGTGGACCTTCAGCATGGGCAGGATCAGCTCTTTCCGGGCGGCGATGTAGCCCAGACGCCAGCCGGTCATGGCATAGGCCTTGGACAGGCCGTTGATGGTCACGCCCAGCTCCTCCATTCCGGGAATGGAAGCGATGGAGACATGCTTGGCGTCGCCGTAGATCAGCTTCTCATAGACCTCGTCCGCCACCACAAAGATGCCGTGCTTCTGGGCCAGGTCTGCAATTTCCTTCAGCAGCTCATAGGGATAGACCGCACCGGTGGGGTTGGTGGGCGTATTGAGCAGGATCATCTTGGTCTTGGGTGTGATGGCCTTGCGGATCACCTCCGGGTCGGGGAGCCACTTGTCCTCCTCCCGGGCCCGAATCACCACCGGGACTGCATTGGCGATCTTCGCCAGCTGGATGTAGTTGATAAATGTGGGCTCAATGATGATCATCTCGTCGCCCGGGTCCAGCAGACCGGTCACCGCACAGAAGAGGGCCTCTGCACAGCCGTTCATCACCAGGACCTCGCTCACTGGATCCACCTTTACCTGGTTGTCATTCCAGAGCTTATCCGCAATCGCCTGCCGGAAGGCCAGGGTGCCCCGGTTGGGTGCGTAGTGGGTGTCCCCCGCCTGCAGAGAGGCAATGGCCGCGTCCACAATGTGCTTAGGTGTGCCGAAGTCCGGCTCGCCCACCTGCAGCTTGGTGACTTCACGGCCCTCCGCCGCCAGAGCCGCAGCCTTCTCGCCGATGGCGCGGATGTTGCTCAGCTGGATGGCATCCATATGGTTGGAAAATTGCATCAAAATTACCCCCTGTGATATCTTAGCTGAGGCGTACGCGGGGGATTTCCCGCTGCTGCCTCTCAGCTTCTTGCACAAAACCTGGAGATGGGCCAGGCTCCCCCTCAGTCTCCTCTGAGGTCTGGTCTATATTGTACACCCTTTTTCCGTTTTTGTCATCCATTTTCGTAAGAATATAACGGATTTTGAACGCATAATTTTGCCCCTGCTACCTCAATTTGGGTGCCGTTGATATAACTGGCATTGTCGGAGGCTAAAAATACCATCAGCTTGGCGCAGTCCTCCGGCACGCCGAAGCGCTGCATGGGAATATCCCGCATGAGGCGGGGACCGTTCTTCTCAATGTTTTTGGCGGAAATCTCCGTGGCGGTCATGCCGGGGACGTAGGCCACCACCCGGATCTGGTCCTTGGCCAGCTCCGCGGCGAAAGTGCGGGTCAGAGAGGACACCCCCGCTTTGCAGGCGCTGTAGGGCGCCCGCCCTGCGTTGGGGATCACCGCCGAGAAGGAGGAGGCGTTCAAAATGACTCCGCCGCCCCCCGCCTTGCGCATGTGCTCCGCGGCGATTTTGCAGCCGGAAAAGACGGAGACCAGAATCACATCGGTCATGGCCCGGAACTCCTCCACATCATAGTCCATCAGGCTCTTAATGTGGTTGGAGCCGGCGTTGTTGGCCCATACGTCGATCCGGCCGTATTTCTCCTCTACCGCGTCGGCAAAGTCAGCCATGGCCTGGTAGTCGGTCACGTCCACGCTGCGGATCATCAGCTCATAGCCCAGGGCCCGGAACTCCTCCTGGGCCTGCTGCAGCTTCTCCATGCGGCGGCCGCAGACCGCCACGTGACAGCCCTCTTTCAGAAATTCCAGGGCGGCCGCCTTTCCGATGCCCGTGCCGCCGCCGGTGATCACTACGGTTTTTCCAGAGAGACCCATATCCATTTTGATACCCTCCTGTTTCTTCCGTCTATCTTTTTTGATCCATTAGGCAAACACGCCGATGGGCCAGGGGGCGAACTCGCTCTCGCCGATTCCCAGCTCCTCGCTCTTGGTCTTCTTGCCGGAGGCCACCGCCAGGATCTCCTCAAAGATGTCCTCCCCCAGCTGCTGGATGTCCTGGGTGCCGTCGATGACGGTGCCGCAGTTCACGTCCATGTCCTCCTCCATGTGCTCATAGAGCTCCGTGTGGCTGGCCAGCTTGATCACCGGCACCAGCACCGAGCCAAAGCAGGAGCCCCGGCCGGTGGTAAAGCACATCAGGTTGGCGCCGCCGGCGATCTGTCCGGTGGAGGCGATGGGATCGTAGCCCGGGGTGTCCATAAAGGAGACGCCGGGGGCGGTCACCGGATAGGCGTACTCGTACACCTCGTTGAGGGGGGTGGTGCCGCTCTTCTTGACGCCGCCCAGGGACTTCTCCAGCACGTTGGTGATGCCCCCCTTGTTGTTGCCGGGGGAGACCTTGCCGTTGATCTGGCAGTCCCGGCCCTCGGTGTGCTTCAGCCACCAGTTCAGCCGGTCCACCAGCTTCTGGCCCACCTCCTGGGACACCGCCCGGCGGGTGAGGATGTGCTCCGCCCCGAAAATCTCCGTGGTCTCCGAGTGGATGCAGCCGCCGCCGTTCTTCACCAGAATGTCCATGGCCTTCCCCAGGCCGGGGTTGGCGGACAGGCCGGAGAAGCCGTCTGAGCCGCCGCACTCCAGGGCCACCAGCAGGTGCTCGGCGGAGCAGGGCTCCCGGTGAACGTCGTTGACGACGGGCAGCATCTCCTCCACCAGGCGGATGCCCTCCTCAATGGACTTCCGTGTTCCGCCGATCTCCTGGATCACCATGCGGTGGAAGAGGGGAGTCTCCTGCAGGTTCTGGGCCGCCATCAGCTTGTCGATGTTGTTGCGCTCACAGCCCAGGGCCACCAGAATGGAGCCCCCCATGTTGGGGTTGCGGATATATCCCGCCAGGGTGCGCTGCAGCAGAGCCAGAGGCTCTCCCGACTGCTCCATGCCGCAGCCCAGCTCGGTAATGAAAGGGACCACCCCGTCCACATTGGGGTAGCGCTCCATATATTCCTTGGTAAAATGTTCGCTGATCTTCCGGGCGACGGTGGCGGCGCAGTTGGAGCACACCAGAATCCCGATGTAGTTCCGGGTGGCCACCCGGCCGTCCGCCCGCCGAATCCCCAGGAAGGTGCGCCGCTGCTCCGGGGGGATCAGCTCCACCGGATGGCAGTCCGCGCCGAAGGCGTAGTCCACCCCCCGGGCGTCAAACTCGTCGTTGTGGTTGTGGATCATCTCCCCCCGCCGGATGTCCTGGGAGGCGTAGCCGATCACCGTGTTGTACTTGCGGATCTCCTCCCCCTTCTTCAGATCCCGGGCCGCGATCTTATAGCCGGCGGGAATGTCCTCCAGGAGGGTGATGCCCTCTTCGATTTCCAAGCCCTTCTGCAAATCATGGCGGGCAATCACCACGTTGTCCTCTTGCTCCAACCGAATTGCATATCGTTTCATAAGCATCTCTCCACATAGGGAACCAGCCGCAGCGACTGTCCCGAAAGATCGACACAAGACATGTCGCTGCGGCTGATATCCATCAAAATTTACGCTGCCGCTTTCGCAGCTTTCTCCTTCTTATAGCGCTGGTTCTGCAGGAACAGCACCAGGATAAGCAGGCCAAAGCCGATGGCGTCTGTGACCAGACCGGAGTCCACCAGGTTGGCCGCGGCGAACAGCAGGGCTGCCCGCTCATAGATCTTCAGGTTGGTCTTATAGTATCCGATCAGGGCACCGCCCAGGCAGAAGCAGCCCACGCAGGCGGAGATGAAGGCCCACAGGATATTGTACCAGGCCCCCTGCATCATCATCAGCTCGGGAGAGTAGACGAAGAAGAAGGGGATCACGAAGGCCAGCAGGCCAATCCGCACCGCCGTCCAGCCCACCTTGTTGGGGTTGGCGCCCGCGATGCCGGCGCCGGCGTAGGAGGCCAGGGCCACAGGGGGCGTGATGGCGGACAGAGCCGCATAGTACAAAACGAACAGGTGGGCCGCCGCCAGGCTGACGCCCAGCTTGGTCATGGCGCCTACGGCCACGGTGGCGGCCACGATGTAGGCGGCGGAGGTGGGCATGCCCATGCCCAGGATGACGCAGGCGATCATGGTCATGACCATGGTGAGGAACAGGTTGCCGCCGGCGATGTCCAGGATGATGTTGGCCAGCTGCAGGCCGATACCGGTCAGGTTGACCACGCCCACGATGATGCCGCACACGGCGGTGGCGATGGCCACGCTCATGCCCTGCTTGGCGCCGCTCTCCAGGGCCTTCACCAGGCTCTTGAGATTCAGGCGGCTGCTCTTCTTAAAGGAGCTGACGATGACCAGGGCCACAATGCTGATGAAGCAGGAGTAGGAAGCGCTGTAGTTCATCATCAGCAGGGCCATCAGGACCGCCACGGGGATCAGCAGGTGTCCCCGGGCCTTCAGCTCCTTGCCGATCTTGGGCAGCTGGTCCTTGGGATAGCCCCGCAGCCCGGTGCGCTTGGCCTCCAGGTCTACGTTGATCCACAGGGCCACATAGTACAGCACCGCCGGAATGATGGCGTAGAAGATGATGGTCCGGTAGGACACACCTAAGTACTCCGCCATGATGAAGGCGGCGGCGCCCATGACGGGCGGCATAATCTGTCCTCCTGTGGAGGCCACCGCTTCTACCGCCCCTGCGAAATGGTTCTGATAGCCCAGCTTCTTCATCAGAGGGATGGTGAAGGCGCCGGTGGTCACCACGTTGGCCGCGGCGGAGCCGTTGATCATGCCCAGCAGACCGGAGGCCACGATGGACACCTTGGCGGGACCGCCGTCCTTATCGCCGGCGATGGCCATAGCCACGTTGGTAAACAGCTCGCTCAGGCCGGTCTCACTGAGGAAGGCGCCGAAGAGCACAAACAGGAAAATGGTGGAACAGGACACGCCCAGGGGGATACCGTAGATGCCCTCGGCCGAGGTCACCATCTGCCGCAGCAGACGGGCAACGCTGAAGCCGCGGTGATTCAAAATCCCGGGGAGAGACGCGCCGAAGTAGGCATAGACTAGGAACAATATGGGCAGCACGCACATGATCGTGCCCAGGCTGCGGCGGCCCGCCAGCAGCACCAGGACCAGGATCACGGCGCAGCACAGATAGTCCAAGTCGGTCAGCACGCCGCCGTTGGCCGCGATGGGATCGATTCTGCCGTACAGGTAGAAGTTGAAGCCCAGGGCCAGGACCGCGCAGATCATGCTCCAGGGAATGAAGTTGACCAGGGTCCCGTCCTTCTTTTTCAGCATGGGGACGTTCAGGAAAATCAGGGCCATAACAAAGCCCAGGTGAATGGCCCGCGCCTTTGCGGAGGGGATGGTTCCCCAGGGGCTGGCCAGGAACAGCTGATACACGGATAAGCACACCGCAAGCACAGTGACCAAACGGGCGACAAAGCCCTTGTTTTCGGTCATTACAGACTCAGAGTCGTACTTTTTGAGGTTCTCCTCCACGTCCAGCATTTCAATGCTTTCCAGAGCACTTTTGTGCTCCTCGGACGCTTCCGGCTCGGTCTGTGTCACATTTTTCTTCTCATCCACGAGAACTGGCACCACCTTTCTCATTCAAGAAAGACAGATGGGCGGGAGGCTTCGGCCGGGAGCCCCGCACTCCCGCCCATCCGTTTTCTGCTTGGTTTCCGCTACATCGGAAGCTGTCCTGCCATTACTCCATGGCGCCTACTTCCTTGTAGTACTTCTCAGCGCCGGGGTGCATGGGAATCGTCAGACCGTTGGCCACGTTCTCCAGGGTGATGTTGCCCTCGCAGATGCTGTGGATGGCATACACGTCCTCCAGGTTGTCATAGATGCACTTGACGAAGTTGTACACGATGTCCTCATCCAGGTCGGCGCGGCAGAAGATGTAGTTGGCGATGGCGAAGGTGTTGATGTCCTCCTCCTGGTTGGCATAGGTGCCGGCGGGGATGGTGTAGGCATAGTAGGAGTCGTTCATAGCCAGGATCG